>CAYGTK010000164.1:0-9521 GCA_964352775.1 uncultured Chitinophagaceae bacterium | reverse complement strand
ACCTAATACTTCGCGTAGTGCTTCGTGCAATAGGTGAGTTGCTGTGTGGTTCAGCATAATGAGTTGGCGCTTTCCCTTGTTCACCACCGCCTTAAAGGTCACTTCAGGGTTAGTTGGAAGCTTATCGGTATAGTGAATGATGAGGTTATTTTCTCTTTGTGTATCCTTAATGGAATACTTTACTCCTCCTGCCTCTATATATCCTACATCGCCTACTTGGCCCCCACTTTCAGCATAAAATGGAGTGTAGTTAAATACCAGTTGGTATTGTGTTTTACCCTTGCTTTCTACCTTACGGTGGCGCGTTACCTTCAAGTCGGCTTCCGTGTTATCGTAACCGATGAATTCTTCTATATCATCTTCGCGCAGCAAAACCCAATCATCTACAGCATGAGCTGCATCAGCCTTACTGCGTTTTTTTTGAGCATCTAGTTCGCATTCAAAACCAGCCTCGTCTATCTCCAATCCTTTCTCTTTCGCTATCAATCTGGTAAGATCGACAGGAAAGCCATAGGTATCATACAATTCAAATATTGCTCTACCATTTACCAAGCCATCTTGCTGATGTTTAGGGTCGGCAGCAATAGTGTCAATACGTTTCAGTCCATTCTCTAAGGTGCGAAGGAAGTTCACTTCTTCTTCATGTATCACCTTCTCTATCAATTCCTTTTGTGCCAATGTCTCAGGGAAAGCTTCGCCCAATTGGTCGGTAACTATTTGTACCAACTTGTACATGAATGGCTCCTTAATATCCAAGTAGCTGTATCCATAACGGATGGCACGACGCAGGATGCGTTTTACCACATATCCCGATCCACTATTACCAGGTATCTGACCATCAGCAATGGTGAAAATAACCGCACGAATGTGGTCAGAGATCACGCGCATAGCAATATCATTAGCCTCTATATCGCCATATCGCTTACCAGCTATCTTAGCAATGGTTTGGATAATAGGCTGGAAAACATCAGTATCGTAATTACTCTGCTTGCCCTGTAACACCATGCATAAACGCTCAAAGCCCATACCCGTATCTACATGAGTAGAAGGCAGGTTGCTCAATGATCCATTAGCGGAGCGATTGAACTGCATGAAAACCAAGTTCCATATCTCTACCACCTGCGGGTGGTCTTCATTTACTAGCGTTTTACCATCTACTTTGGCCTTATCTTCTGGATTACGAAGGTCTACATGAATCTCACTACATGGTCCACATGGGCCTTGGTCGCCCATTTCCCAGAAGTTATCTTTCTTATCACACTTTAAAATGCGGTCTTCACTTATCCATTTCTTCCAAAAGTCGTAAGCCTCTTTATCTTCTTCTAGGCCGTCTTCCTTATCACCTGAAAAAACGGAGACATAAAGCAGGTCTTTATCAATGCCGTACACTTCCGTTAGCAGTTCCCAAGCCCATGCAATAGCTTCCTCTTTAAAATAATCGCCGAACGACCAGTTGCCCAACATCTCGAACATGGTGTGGTGGTAGGTATCGTGACCTACTTCCTCTAGGTCGTTATGTTTACCCGAAACGCGAAGACATTTCTGGGTATCAGTCACACGCTTGTCTTTGGCTTCTGCATTGCCCAAAAACAGGTCTTTGAACTGGTTCATACCCGCATTGGTAAACAATAGGGTAGGGTCGTTCTTAATAACGATAGGCGCTGAAGGCACAATGGCATGGCCCTTTGTAGCGAAAAAGTCGAGAAATTGTTGTCGGATCTGTTTAGAAGACATGGTAACCAGTCGGTTGTGTATAACGTATAAGTAAATAGTGCTTTTTTAGTACCTTTGCGGAGGCTTAAAAAGCATCTGCAAAGTAAGCCAACAAAATTACTCAATTAGGAGCAGTAATGAAAAAGGCAAAATACTATTACAATAAGCAGACCTTGCGCTACGAGCGTATTGAAGAAGGTTTGGGCAAAAAGCTAGGTAAAGGCTTTGTGTTCATGGCGTCGTCGTTATTCTTTGCAGCAATTATTGTTGTGTTCGCCTATTACACCTTCGATTCAGTTAAAGAGAAGCAATTAAAGCGCGAAATAGCACAATTGCAGTTTCAAAATGAGCTTTTGCAAGAGAATATGGAATTAGCTGGTGAAGTGTTAGATGGATTAGTAGAACGCGATAACAACATCTACAGAACCATCTTTGAAGCAGAGCCTATTTCAGATGATATAAGAACTGCAGGTACCGGTGGTGTGAATAAATATTCAGAGTTATCTGGTTTTGAAAATGAGAAATTGATGAAAGAGTCGGCCCAGAAGATGGACCAGCTTAAGCGTCAGCTGTACATTCAATCTCGCTCTTATGATGAGTTGAAAACACTTATTGATCAAAAAGAAGAGATGTTGGCCAGTATACCAGCTATTCAGCCGATAGCCAATACCGACCTTAAGCGTATGGCTAGTGGATTCGGTTTCCGAATTCACCCGATATACAAAACCCGCAAAATGCACTGGGGATTAGACTTTACCGCTCCTACAGGTACCGATATATTTTGTACAGGTGATGGTGTAGTAAAAGCAGTAAAATACAGCAGGAATGGTTATGGTAACCATGTGGTCATTGATCATGGTTATGGTTATGAGTCTTTGTATGCCCATATGCACAAAGCAACTGTTAGGAAAGGACAGAAAGTAAAGCGTGGTGATGTATTGGGTTTAGTAGGTAACACAGGTACTTCAACGGCACCTCACCTGCATTACGAGATATTTAGAAACGGACAGAAGATTGACCCTATCAATTTCTTCTTTAACGACCTTACAGATGAGGAATATGAGAAGATGATAGAGATAAGTGCTAGCCATAATCAGTCATTCGACTGATGCGTAGCCTTTACTTAGCTATCATTCTCGCTTTTCCTATTCTCCTCATTGCCCAGAATGATGCTCCTTTTCAAAGTGATACTGTTGATCTTGACGACTACACCTTACTTATCGATTCCTTTTTAGAAGAGGGTGATACTATTGTAACGGTAGATACACTTTTCAATAATGAAGCGGAGCAAAAGCTGTACAGCATAATTGGTGTGGGCGACATTATGTTGGGTACGGATTTCCCATCTACTAAATACCTTCCTGCTAACGATGCCCGTGGGGTGATGGCGGGTGTAATTGATGTGCTGCCTTTGGCCGATGTAACCTTCGGAAATTTGGAAGGTAGCTTCGCTTATCCCGATGCTGAGTTGGGAAAAAAATGCAAGGACACTACTAAGTGTTATGCCTTCCGTATGCCACCGCGCTATGCGCCGAGATTGCAAGAGGCCGGCTTCGACTTACTTTCCATTAGTAACAACCACGGGGGTGATTTTGGAAATGAAGGAAGGGCAACCACATTGCAGTTACTTGACTCTTTGGGAATAGGTGCTGCTGGTTCGCTGGTGCGTAAGCTGGCAATTATCGAGCGTAACGGTGTTAAATATGGCCTCTTGGCATTCTCACCAAATCGCGGAACTGTTCGTATAAACGAATACGAAACTGCAAAAGCCCTGCTGAAAGAACTAGATAGAAAGGTTGACATCATTATCGTTTCCTTTCATGGTGGCGCAGAGGGTACTGACCATCAGCATGTAACTAAAGAAACCGAATACTACTACGGAGAGGATAGAGGCAATGTGCACGAATTCGCTCATTTAGTTATCGATCATGGGGCAGACATCGTTTTCGGACATGGCCCACACGTGGTGCGCGCTGCGGAATTGTACAACAATAGGTTCATTATTTACAGCCTGGGCAATTTTGCAACCTATGCCCGTTTTAATGTAAGCGGTGTAAAGGGTTATGCCCCAATAGTAAAGGTGTTTACCGATGAGCAAGGACAATTCGTGAAAGCCGAAGTTATTTCAGCCATCCAAAAAGGGGAGGGCGGTCCGCAGATAGATGCTTTGCACAGGGCCTATAACAAGATCGCCGAACTGACCGATGCCGACTTCCCAGATACACCGCTTGAGTTTGTTGGAAATGGTTTAATTTTAAAGAAAAAGTGAGCTATCACAATTAGGTTTGCCGTATAAAGAAAAGGAAATAACTAAGCTATACTACTCCATTGGGGAGGTAGCTGAAATGTTTGAGGTATCGAATTCGCTTATCCGTTATTGGGAGAATGAATTTGATATTCTTAAGCCCAAGAAGAACAAAAAGGGTAATCGCCTTTTCACTCAGCCCGACATTGAGAACCTCAAGATAATTTACCACTTGGTAAAAGAGCGTGGCTATACCCTTGACGGCGCCAAAAAGAAGCTTAAAGAGAACAAGGACGATACTATTGACAACGTTAAGATAGTAGAGACCTTAACTAAGCTACGTGCCTTTTTGGTAGAGGTGAAGAAGGGGCTTTAGTGAGCAGGTAGTCAACAGTTGCAGTCGGCAGTATTTCTCAACAGTTCAAAAATGATGTTCTTGAAGCAGGTATTGATAATAGCGACTCTTTACCTAAGTATATCTATTTCCCTAGCTCAGACAAATACCCATGGCGGCTATTACCAGTATAGTTTTGCTGGAAGCGGTGCTTATGGAATAGCTTCTATCTATCCTACATCTGATAGCACCCTAAAATTTTATTTGGAATTGAATAAAGGTGGAACATCTATGAATGGGGGAGGCCTTTTGGGCGAACTAGAATTATATGATGCTAATAGTGGAGAGTATGCTGCCATTGATGATGATGAAATTTGCTGCCTACATTTTCAGTTTAACGATGATACTTTACGAATTACTACGGCTAATAATGGATTTGAATGTGGCTTTGGTGCAGGTGTAGCCGCTGATGGTGTTTTTGTGAGGAAAAATAAAACTATTTCCCAAACCTATACCGAATCGATGATAGGTACACTTAGGTGGTTTGAGCTGCATGAATTGACAGACACTACACTATCCAACGAGGTTGTGTTAGTGGTAAATCCATCGTACAATACCTACGATCAGCTTTTTGAATCGTATGAAGGCTTTGGAGATTTAGATTACTATTTCAATCAAAGTATTAATGCTTTACTACGCTACCTCAACGATATGGGGGTAGATGTAGTAGGCACAAGCAGCCGAAGTTTTAACTTTAAATGTGAGGGAACTGAAAGGCAACTATTGATAACCGATGAGCACCCCTTTGCAGTATTATATTACGATGGGGCTAATTACCCCACATTGATAGAAGGCCCGCAGAAGATAGAGTACTACGAAGCTATTTTCGATTCGCTGTTGTTGGGCTACTAGTTATTGCCAAAAGCCAAGGTATTAAGCATGGCTTTCAGTAGCAGATATTGATCCTCATCATTGTACGTAATTACGAAGGATAGCGCAAAACCATCTCTTACAATACTCCAATATTGTTGTTTTACTTCAATACCCATTGTTTCGCTGGTTATATCCATTACACCAAAAATGACGCCATTAAGGTCTATTTCGTTAAGTGGCCCAAGTTCGGCACTTGGCATAGCTACACTCAATGCACGTTGGGCATGCCATTGATAGTCTTTTCCAGTAGCTATTCCTGGGGTAGTACTTATGTTCTCTGCAATTATTAAAATGGAGGGGTTGAAATCTACAGGAGCGCCATAGGGATGCTGCATTGCAGTGAGTAGGTTTAGCGTGGTTATCTTCGAAATATCCAACAGCTTATCCATTGTCTTTTTATCACCATCCATTATTTGGAGACCTGATTCAACCATGTCTTCCCACGATTCTTGACTTTGTACCGACCAAGTTTCATCAATTGTTATGGAGAAGTCGAAGAAGTTATTTTTGTATGTACCTTCTTTGTAAGTACCAGCATCAAAGCCTTTGGCGTTCTCTACCTTATTCTTCGATTTCTTCTTTTTCTTCTTTTTTTGAGCATGACCAATACTTGGAACTAGAACAAGGGCGGCTATTAGGATGACAAAGACTTGTTTCACGACTGTTTTTTTTGTGTTAAGTAAAAGTAATAAATGATAAAGAAGTAAAAGGCTTTAGAAATCCCAACTACGATAGGGAATGTTCATTCTAGCACCTATGCCAGCATACACTTGGGTGCCGTTCTGGGCGGTATTCCCTCCACTTAGGTTACGCATTATCAGATTCAGGTCCACATAGATATTATGGCGAACTTGGTAACTTGCCAAAAGGTCAACTAATAGCACATTGTTCTGTACGCCTTGTAACAATACGTTACCGAATTCTCGTTCTACGGCCAATTGATCTTGGTCGTTGGTAGTGGCTAAAAAGATGTTCCCACCCCAGTTGGTGCCAGCTTCGTCTTCACCCTTTTGGGCGTAGAGTATCTTTCCGCGTAGCATTAGCTCAGGTGTTACTTGGTAGCGTGCAATAGCAATTATCTCCCAAAAGTTAGCCCCAAGTGGGTGGGCTAGGGGTTGGTTGTAATTGGTATAGGTGTTTTCGGCACTAGTATGCGTGTAAACGTATGGACGTACCCAGTTGAATTCAGCTTGTAAGTCTAAAGTACTTACGCCAAAGGCATCAATGTATTTACCACCTGCTTGTAAGCCGAATTTATTAGCCCACCAGCCATTGCGTGCGCGTATATTGGCGAAGTTGAACTCATCTAAAACGAACTGCCCATAAAGCTGAAGGTGGCGAGCAATGTTGGCTTTAAAATCTAAACCAATTAATGCATTATCAGGGCTACCCAAGGCTTGCTCTATAGCTCTATAGAATATCAATGGATTGAGATAGGCAAAGTCGAAACCATCTTCGCGATTGTGTATCACTCCTTCAAACAAACCAATATCTAACCAATGGGTGATGTTCACGTTTAAGTGATGGAATGCACCGAATTTTTTAGGAAGCAATTGGTCGCCACCACGTACATAAGTACCTGTCATTTGCGTAAAAAGGCTGGTGTACTCTATTCTCCAGATGCGCGTTTGCATTTTAAGGAATAGGTAGTTATTACTATAATCAGATAAGAAAAGCGAGCGGATACCGTTGCCAATAAAGTTCCTATCGTGTCCAAATTGGAAGTCGATATGGTCGAGCACATTAAAGGTCATGTAACCTCGTGCGGTGAAGTAATCAACGCCTGTTTCTCTAAACCCGTCTTTATAAAATCCTTCTCCTGGCACGGCTTGGTCTCCTAAAATACGGCGCTGAACATACAGCATGTTCCGCATCTGTGTATCGGTAAAGTAGGTGTAGAAGCTCAGCTTCTTTTTGATATTAAAGCGTACTTCGGCACCACGGGTATTCATAAAGCGGAACCCATTGTCTGGGTTCTCGCTCACTCCATCGCCAAATTCATAGCCGAACATTACTTGAAGCACGGGGTTTATGCTCAAGTCGAAGTCTTTCACATGTACGCTGTACAAATGGGCAGGCTCCTTATAGAACACCTTAAAAATGGACTTCTTGCTATTTATAGTGGTATCAGTAAGCCACTCGCTATTGTCTTGATACAAGTACTTAATGTTATACCTATCCTGCTTGCTGAACTTGATGTTCTGCGTAGTCAGGTGCTGCGCGTATTGGGCCGTCCACACCCTGCTATAGGGTTTTACGTTGGTGTGGCTTACAGGAAGTACCTTTCCATACTTGATGTCAAAGCGTTCCACAATGCGATAGGCATCCCCATTAAGTGGCATGAACGAGCTTTGTGCCAAGATCAATTGGGTACAACAAATAGCAACAATAAGTAGCAGGTAGCGCATAGTACAAGGCTTAGCTTGCAAAATTACACTTTATAGGGGCTTATTAAAGCTCACTTTCCACAGGCCACGCAGGTCGCCCAGTTTAAAGGTGGTAGCTTGGTCGTTAGGATAAAGTCGTAGTAATGCCGATAGGTCATCGGGATCGATATCTTTTCCAGGAATACCATGACACTTTAGACACATAGGGTTATTCAGTACAATGGGAGCGTAGTATAGCACTTTGCCATCATCTTCTACGGTCATTGGTTTGGGTTTAGACCCACCTGTAAGCAGTTGCTTGTAGTTGGTTATTACCGCCATATCCGTTTTGTTAACTGCATTCTCTGGATTTCTATTTCTGTGCGATACCCTTTGAACAGTAGCTCCATAAGCAGTAGATATACTATCAGTAATAGGCAAAGCCTTCATTTTACAGAACTGGGCAGCGTAAATTATACCACTATCTGCAATTGCAGCTGCAAGGGTACTTATCAAGCTTTTACCCAATGCTTGAGTTATTTTTTCACCTTTTGCTTCTAGACTATTTGGCTCTTTGGGAGGCTCTTTTTTATCAGCCTCTGTAGATGTTTCCGTTTTAGCAGGTTCTGCCACACTTTTTTCAGTCTGGTTACAAGCAATACAGATAATACTGATGATGAGTGCTATTAGGTACTTCTTCATATCATCTAAGATAGGGAGTTTGTGGGGTGTTGTTCAAGTAGCAATTAACAATGATCAACAGCATTGATCAATGGAGGTGATTTTGAAGAGAACTACTCCTGCACACTAGCCAAATAATCCAACACCTTGCGGATCTCGATTAAGAAGAGGCCACATTTATCGGCCCTGAAATCGTTTGCTACTGCCTTTTCAAAATGGGGGAGGGCTTCTTCGTAATTACGGAGGTAGAAGTGGGTCAAGCCTTTATAGTAATGTCCTTTACCGTAGTCGGGAGCAACTTCTACACTTTTACCGAAATGGGTGAGTGCTGTTTTCCAATCCCCCAAGTTCAAGTGGAAGAAACCTAGGTTGAAGAACATCTTCTCGTTATTAACTGGCACTTGCCCAATGATGGTCTCTATTTCTATTATGGCCATTTCCAAGTCACGCCCATGTACGCCGCCCATGCTCTGGTTCATTACGCGAACGTAGGCAATGTTATTATAGGCTGCATAAAAGTAAGGGTCGTTACGTATCACTTCGGTATAGCTTCCTAATGCCGAGCGGTAGCTTTCTTGCCGTAAAAAAGCATTTCCCTTTAAAAAGTGACCGAATGGATGAAAAGGCTTTACCCGTATTGCTTCATTAAAATAGGTGATGGCCTCAGGATACTTTTCTTGCTCATAGTACATAAAACCGAGAAATAGCCAAGCGTTGTAATGCTTTGGATTGGCCTTTACTTCTTGCTTTAGTAGCTTGATGGCTTTCTTATGCTCTTGGGCTTGATAGAGGTCTTTAGCCGTTGAAAAGCTTTGTTCTACAAGGGAATCGTGCTGGCTCAGGTAGTCAAAAAAGGTGCTTTGCTGTGCTTGAATATTCAAGTAACAGCCGCTTAAGAGAATCATAAGCGCGACCCGTAACATATTAGTAAGTTACAAAACTTGTCGGAAAGTTGCACCTATGTTGGCACTTACCTCTTTGGGAATGAATTTGCTTACGTCTCCACCATTCACCAATATCTCTTTTACAATGGTAGAACTGATGTGGGTTAACTCTGGGTCGGAGATGATACATATGGTTTCTAACTCTGGCATCATACTTTTGTTCAGCTGGGCAATGGTTTTCTCGTATTCAAAGTCGCTGCTATTACGTATACCACGTAGCAAGTAGTTGGCCTTAACCCTTCGGGCAAAGTTTACTGTAAGACCTTGGTAGTCGGTTACTTCTACTGTGGGCTCATCTTTAAATA
>CAYGTK010000163.1:0-9544 GCA_964352775.1 uncultured Chitinophagaceae bacterium | reverse complement strand
TTTTAAAAATTAATAATATCAAGTATACGCAAATTTTTACTATACAGCAACTATTTACTGTTAATTTTTATTAAAACTTGAGACGTAAATGCCTTATACAAGAACGAAATAAGTTTTTGGCAGTCTTCTTCCTCATAGGATGAACAGAAGGAGCTTACATTAACGGGCTCCTTTGAGACTTTGAGCATAAAGCTGTTAATAATGCCTTCGGGATAGTCGTCAAGCTTAAAAACTAGTTGTTCTCTGAAACTTATAAAACAGTTGTCTTCTAGCTGACTCACGAGCACGTTAGTTTCCGGGGCCATGGCCATTGTCCATGAAAGCACATCCTTAGTTTCAACTCTATCAATTCCCAGCAGTTCCAGTATCTCATTGCTTTTTGTATTAAATTCCTCGTTTTTAATGAGTATCGGCACAGGTACTGGTAACTTGTTGGTGCTGTATTTATCTTGCCATTTAGAAGAAACTTTGTGCAAAGTAATGACGGAGGCTAAACCAATCATCCATTGAACAAATGACAAGTCTTTTTTATTTCTTAGCCTAAGAACCTCTTGGGTAAGGATATTAATGTCAAATATACCTGAAAGACTTTTTACTTCATCGAGCATTTGATAAGCCAGTCCGTCTTTCTGATAAAGCAACTCATGGTAAAACTGGTGAGTTGGGTTCGCTCGATTTTTCACAGGAACCCCAACTTTTTTGGAGTATAGCTTAGGAAGCTGATGCTCCTTATCTCTAAGCGCCTTACGTAAAATCATCTTGTTATAGAAGAGATACTTGTGAAAACGGACTGGAATACTGAAAACAAAGGAAATGAGCTTGGGATCTAAAAAAGGGAACCTCAGCTCAAAGCCAAAGTGCCCTGCAATATTAGATTCTGGTGTTATTGTAGATATGTTGAATGTCTTTGACTGTTTTGTCATTTGAAACTGCCATGTGCTAGAGTAGTGGTCTTCCTTCCAATATTGTTTAACATAGTCCATATTAAGAAAAGGATGAAGGCCAAGGGCGCTGGGGTACTTAGACCGTAAGTATAGTTCGTACTGCGTTTTTTTTGTGAAGGCTTGGTATGCTTCCCATTCTTTTCCATCTTCTATGCTTAGCCCTGCGGCATTAAGCGATGTATTGGTAATGCCACCTAGAAATTGATCACTCCCAAATCCAGTTAAAAAGCTGCTATTCCGAAAAAAGCCATCGTTAACGCCCTTTTTGTACATGAGGAATTTGAAGTAATGCCCAACATCTACCAACGGAAGTTCGCAAGCGGATATTAAATCCACCCAATCTGAAGCTAATGGCTGTGCCACCTTAGAAGAATACAGGAAGTGGCTTATTGGAATTCCCATTTCGCCAGCTAATCGTTGAGCTGAATGTGAGTCCTTTAATCTATATGTAAGGGCATTAAGTAAAGAGGTTGCTTCAAGATTGACAAATTTACTAGCTTCCAACGCAACCGCGGATGAATCAAGACCGCCACTCAAAAAAATATTGTGGCTAGCTTCTGGTAAGCAGCTACACCGTATCGCATCATTAAATTCCTCCTTAAACTGGTCAATAATATCATCTACAGTAACTTTGGCGTCATTGCTCTGTACTGGGGTGTATGATGACATATCCCAAATTTTGATAACCTGCGCGGACTTGTTAGCTAAATCAACTTCAAGGCATCGCCCAACGGAAAGCTTTTCAATGGATTTAAAAAGAGCAGAAGAAGAGAAATAGTCGACCTTCTGCGTCATGGCAATTGCACCAAGCCAGTCAAAGTCCCCACAATCAACTCCGGATGCTTTTAAGTTCCTTGGAGAATTTGAAAATGTAACACCCATCTTTCCTACAGTGTAATATAGGCTCATTTGCCCTAAGTGGTCTTTGTATATCCTTGCCTTTAAAGTTTCTTTATCTAAAATGATTGCACAGAACTGTCCACGACTTTCAACCATCGCCCCATCAATTGATTTTTCCCAGCACAGCTTGAGTATAGCCAACCCATCACATAGTTTATCTCTTACAAGAAGGCCACCCACCACAGCCACTGCGAAACGATTATCTTCTTCATAATAAACTTTAGAACCTTCTTCAAAAAAAAATGCGAATAGTCCCATGTCTTTAAAACAAAGCGATAAGGGTTTAGAAAAACTTCCTTTTTCTTCTGTAGAAAATGGCACATGTATTAAATAACAGGGCTTACTCATGTTTTTATGATTAGCGTGAATATATTGTGTGACTATCATAGGTAAATGTAATAACATTAAATAATACTGAGTAGATTTTTTTGCGCTGGTGTAATTGCTGTTAAGGTATTGATTAGAGATGAGGCTTTCCATTGCCCAGAATCACTTTATGCACTTTTCACAGGTCTAACAAATACTCCAAAAAAAATGCTTTGACCACAGTAGAAAGGATGCGCAAATATCTTATGCCTTATCACCAGATGAACGTATCAATTGTAGCGTTTAGTAATTTATCGTTATATTTAAATTAAGATATAAACAACCGAAAAATTTGCTATTTTAATAGCACATAAAAAATATTTACTGATGGTTGCTAGCCACTCTATGATTTTCTTTTGAGATGCTTAGATAGTTTGGTTTGACTGCCCAGATACAAATTAGCGTTACAGTTGAAATAATATGCAAGAATTAATAATTAACTAATAATTAATTAATAAATATGAATAATAAAAAATTACAACAAAGTTTTGAGGTGCTCTCTCAGCTCAAATCGGCTCTGAACGAGATTCTACTTACACAAGCTAGGTTAACCATAGTGATTCCGGTTATTGAGGTTAAAATATTGGCAGCTCAACAATTACACCATATAGTTGATCTATATGACGAAACTGTATTAAGGCTATTGGTGCTTTCAGATGGTCCTTATACTTCACAAGATAAAGGGGGCAAAGGTGTGTTTGATGCAACAAGCCTTTCGGATATGGCTGTTGAAGAGTCAGTTACATGGCTATATCAAACAGTGTTTATAGATTTAGCCCGACATTTTAGAGGGTGTGTTAGTCAAGTTGACGCAGTATTAGATCGGCCAACATACCAAGTTCTAGATAGGGCCTCAAAAGAGTTGTTATACCAGTCTGAACAAATGGTAGACCTGCTAAATCAAAGGCTAGGTCCCTACAGCTCGATTCATCAACTTATTCAAGTATCTTCTTCTGGTGTATTTGGGTCGGTTTCGCATGCTCCTACTTCACCAGCAAGAGATTTAAGGTTTGCTGAGGATGCTGACTATAAGTACCCTCTGCTAGACTCTTCTGATCTTGAAAAATACGTGCTTCAACTTTCGCATACAGCTTTAATGAATCTCGAAATAGCTACACTTGAATGTTGTAGCCGGATAATCATAGAATTCTTTAACTCCATGCCTATAGAATTTATTAAGGATATAAGTCGACAGTGTTGGGATGAGGCTCGTCATGCCGAGGCTTTCAAAAATCGAATATCATCCCTTGGTGGAGGGCTAGGGATGTTCCCATCCAAGCTTGATTTATGGAACCTTTCTACAGACCAATCTTTGGCTATAAGGCTTACTGCCCACCAAAAAGTTGGTGAATGGATAGGTGTTGATGCCGCAATTGAGCATGCGCGACTTTTAACAGAGAAAGGTGATATAGAGTCCTCAAATATCTTAGAGTTCATTGTAATGGAAGAGATTACGCATGTAGAAATAGGTGTAAAATGGACCAAGTATATCTGCGAAAATGACGAGAACAGAATAAATCAAATATTGCAAGAGGCTCTGGATTTAAGAGAGAGATTTGATGTCAAACCCGGTAACCAATACCCCTTTAATTTATGGCCCTGCGAACGTGCGGGAGTAGACCCCACAGACGTTAATATACTTATGAGGCGCCTTTCAATAGAAAGCCCCTAGCGCTAGCAGTTGAGTTAGAAGGAGATTTCTGATTGGTATTGTGATGTGGTGTTTGCTGTATATTTGGTTACGTATGCATCAGCCTACTCAATGCTTATGTTCAGGTTAGATTCAAGATTCTGTTTGTTTCGGTAGATTGGACAGGGTAATTACAGACCAAGACTGTGAGACCTGAATTACTTTTAGATTAACCTTGATGGTTTTCTGAAGCCAGGCTTTAGTTTATAATTAAAAGAGTGCACACCACCAAGATTGCAAATGGGTAACTAACTTGTTAAAAAGTTAGAACAACCTTAATGACTCCAGAGCAATTTCTAGCAAGCATTGATTTTTTTGAATAGATTTCCTTAATCTACAGCTAAAGAGCAACTCTCTCAATCCTTTATAGAGCATGTAAACTGGGCTTGGCCTGACACGGAAGCGTGTGCATTTACTGCATCTTTGGGCAATAATGCTATAGCATTTTTCTTAGTTCTACAGAATCCGTCATATTGCGCTCAATTGTATCTAATCTAACCCTAACTTCAGGAATTGAATAATTCTCTCGCAAAAAGTTGTACGAATCTACAACGCTTTTATAAAACCCTATTACATTGTCTGTTTTTGTTCTGCTTGTTTTTGCTATTAGCTGTGTAAGCGTTGCTTCTCTCAAATAAAATTCTACTTCTACTAGCTTCTTAAGCTCATTTAGCTCTCCCTTCGTTACTTCTTTAGAGACACTCGGCATACCAACCGGGAGGTCTTTTCCGAACATCTTGACGTTGGGGGCTAACTTTGATTCCGTGTTAAAAACAAGGTTATCTTTAATACTAGACTTCTTTGCCCTTCTAAACTCTATGGTACCAACATCGGGCGATAAAATACTGCAATTTAAAGCATAAAGTGGGAGCTTTAAGTATAAATTTAAGTCATCCAGAATACTTTCAACTGTATCGTTTGGTGCGCCAATTATAAACCCGGCAAAAACCGAGATGTTGTTACTCGACAAGGCATTTACGGCAATCTCATTCTGTTCTTTCGTAGTTTTTTTGTTGAAGTAGTCTAGCTTAGCTTGCTGCATAGATTCAATGCCTAAAAAAACCTTTTTGCAGCCAGTCTTGAACATCTTTTTGGAAATTTCGTGATCAATCAAGTCTACCCTACCATAACAAAACCATTGCAGACCAAGACTTGAGAGTATGTCCATAATTTCGTAAAAGTCTGGATGTTGGAATAGGTCGTCATCATGAAATTCAATTGAATCAAAACCATGATCTTTTAAATATGTTAAGTCTTCTTTGATATCAGCAATATCTCTTGCTGTCTGATTTCCATGTATCATGTAGGTTGAACAGAAAGTGCACCTTGCACGGCAACTCTGCGTACAAACATATATTTGCGATCTTAAGCCTACCGATCGTTTAAAATTAGAGTTGTAGTCATATGCATTGTCTTTAAAACTTGGTAGTAAATCATAGGCAAACAGGGGCGAGGGTATCTCTTTAAATGAAGTGTCAAAAGACTGCTTAGAGATATGCTCGGTTCCACTTCTTTTATAGCACAAGCCAATTTTTGTGTTTTCAATATCTCTTAGAAAATGAGGAGTATCGATACTACTTAGGAGATGTGTCATAGCTTTACCCCCTTCACCCCGAACAACTATATGCGCACTATCAAAGAATGGAGATAATGTAACGTGGGGTCCACCTACTATAATTAGGTGGTTTTTTTGATCAAACTTGCCTAAGAAACTTTCTAAAACGTCTATGGTAGTACTATAGGTGCTTGTCATTACAATCCTTGTGCTGAAATCGCTTAACCACGACACAATTGAGTCTTGCAATATTTCCTCAGAGTCATATTCCTCCTCATCGAAATATCTAAATTCAATTTTGCTCAAATTCTCTTCGGGCAGTGATGCTCGAAGAGTTTGAACAATATTCAACAAACCAAGAGCAGGAAAATGTGACGAGAAAGTAAATGCATTATCACCTCGCTCAAGAGAAATCCGTCTAAAGCTCCTATTAATAAGAGCCATCCCGTGAGGTTTAACCGCAAAACTCTTCTGAGGATTATGGCAATAAAGATCTAAATCGTACATTCTTTTTAACTATTATTAGTGCCTAGATAGTTTACAAGCATATTTATCCCAGGTGTTAAGCTAGATAGAATTCGTGCTTTATATTTTTTATGCTCATCAACCTTTATAATATTTGATAACGATGCTTGTGCTAGTAACAATACATCGGAGTCCTTATGTAAAGCAGAGATAACTTCTTTCACCAGAGTATCATGTTGCTTGATGTTACCCTCAAGCAATTCCGTGTAAGCCTCCTTACAATATGCTTGTTCTATATTGATTTCTTTTCCCTGCGCCTTCTTAATAAGCAAGTTAGTAGTAGAGGCTATTGTTCCCTTTACCGTTGCAATTATTGTAATATCTTTCCCAATTTTAACTGCCTCGGATATCATCGGCTCATCAATTCGCAGGATTGGTATAGGAAGAGTTAAGGAAGAACAGTACTCCGATATAGAAGAACAGGTACAGAAAATCAATTCACATCTATCATGCAGTGCTTTTCCTATGCTACTGTCGATTAGGTTCTTACCATGGTTAGTTACCATACCCTCCTTTATCACATCATCAATTATCTCCTGATTTGTATAATGCTTAAAATCATAGCTCGATTTAACGTGATATAGGTGTCTGTCCAATACAGGTACAATTGATTCAATTGTGTTAATGAAAGCAATCTTCTTCAATGTCCATTATTTTTCATCCAATCAAATGCCCTACATATCCTATCATCAAAAAAGTCTAGGTCCTCATCGGTCATGTTCACGTTAACGTACATCCTCGAAGGAGGGGCAAGTATTATGCCGAATTTAAAAAAAATATCTCTTAATTTGTCATTATTTTTTTTTACTCTTTCATCAATGTCTAAATATGTTTTAATTAGCTTTTTGGTGTAGTGCAGAAACATTGCTGAATTTGGCCCATTGATTTGAATTTGAATATCGAACTGAGAGCTCCTCTCTGTAATGATTTTTCTAATTTGACCTCCATAATAGTCTAATTGTTGGTATGCTCGAGAAGAATTACTATTTAAGATATCTATAGCGCGTAATACCGCATGCATGCCGAAAGTATAACCATTGTATGTGCCAGCATGTGTAACTTGGCAAGAGTCTATTAGGCCCATCAACTCAAACCTCCCGGCGAGTACTGAAACAGGAGTTATGCCGCAGGATATGGCTTTTCCAAAGGTTGACAAATCTGGAGTGACACCATATAGGCCCTGGGCGCCACCAGAATGAACACGAAAACCTGTAATAATCTCATCATATATCAAAATAATACCGTGCCGATCACAGATGCCCCGAAGACTTAGTAAATATGACTCATCTGGGAAAAACCCTCCACCATTTATACATATGGGCTCAAGCAGAATAGCGCATATCTCATCGGGAAAGTTATCTATTGCTTTTTGTACGGCCTCTATGTCATTCCAGGGCAGTAATAAAGACTGCGAGCTTAACGCATCTGTAGCACGGCCTTTTGTCCCACGAAAATCCCCAATAAATTCAGTCGGTATAGGGCTGTTGATACTTTCAGGACGCCCTCCCATGATATTATCTGCACTTCCATGATAGTGGCCTATAAAACGAATAAATCGATTTTTTTGAGTGTGAGCTCTGGCTACCCTCAATGCTAGCTGAACTATCTCAGTTCCGCTTACGCCGAACCTAAAAGAATCGGCAGCTGGGATTAGCTCGGCCAACTTTTCACAAACCTCTATATCAACTGTTTTACTATCAGCGTTAAGGCCTGCATAGTTAGATAATATAGAGGCAAGGAGTGTTTGGTCGTTATGTCCTAAAATAGCCGCGCCGAATTTGCAATAAAGGTCTAAGTATTCATTCTCGTCTACGTCCCAAACCCTACCGCCATAACCTCTTGAAAAATACACAGGTGGATTAAAAAGCCTAGAGTAAAAGTTGTAATGTACCCCGCCCGCCAACAAGTTCGCCATCCTTTTTCTAGCCTTTTCACTTTTCGGAGTTTTCACTGAAATAATTAATTACATAATATCTCTCTAAATAAATCAATCTTTTGCATATTTTTCTTATTATCTGTTTTTGATGCATAGACTCAGGTAATTCATACCCTAAGTCAGCTCGACAATAGGAGAATACGTGCGATATGTATGAGCTCCATTCACCTCCTACCTTAACTTTATACAGCTCTGCAACAGAACTTTTGCTACCAACCATGATTTTGGCGCGCTTAGCAATAATTCCAGTCGCTATCCATCCAACAATGGAAACAATCAACTTTAATGGATTTGGATTGGTTCTTACTATATATCCAAAATAATAGTCGGTTCCATCGGGATAACATATTGACAGGCTAGTTACATTAGAAGCCCTAGCCCTGCTCATAAATTGTATGGGCATCGCCAAGGTTAAACTTAAATACCTTTCAAACGAAGGAATTTGGACAAGCTGTCTGATATCCTTACCGTAAACATGTAGGCTTTTAAGCCTAGCGCTCAGAACCACTTCTCTCCAAAGTAAGTGGTTAGTTAAGCACAAGTTCTTATCAAAAAACTCATTTTCCTTAATTACCGTAAAATCCTGTGGAGAGTGAGGGAAGTACTGACTTGTTATGACACGAACTAATTCTATTAAAGAGGGCTCAACTGTAGTTTTTACTACTAGGCATAAATCAATATCACTGCCCTCTACATCAGCTTTTGTGGCAATACTTCCAATAATGAATATCGACAGACTGTTTAACGCTCGCCTGGGTAGTGTATCTTTTAGTTTATTTGAATAACGAACTACTAAAGTGGCATCTCGTGCTATTCCCATTCATTATATACTTCTTTCAATTTTGGTAAAACCAGTATACTTTTGAAGTGCTTTTGGAATATTAATGTTGCCGTTTCCATCTTGGAAGTTTTCCAGAATGGCCAAGAGTACTCTTGTGGTTGCAATTGCTGTACCATTTATTGAATGAGCATACTGATTCTTTTTTTCATTTGATGGTTTGTATTTTATTTTTAACCTTCTTGCCTGAAAGTCAGTACAGTATGAGGCGGATGTGACTTCTCCATAACCCCCTCCCTCTCCTCTTGAGAACATCCAAGCTTCTATATCGTACTTTTTATACGCAGGTGCTCCTAAATCTCCTTTACAAACGTTCATTACTCTGTAGGGTAGATCAAGTTTTTTGTAGATCTCCTCTTCTATGTTTCTTATCTCTTCAAAAAGTTCGCCGCTCATTTCTGGGGTGCAGAAAGTGTATAATTCAATTTTGCTAAACTGATGAACCCTATATAAGCCCTTACTTTCCTTTCCATAAGTACCGGCCTCTGTTCTAAAACATTGGCTTACTCCTGCTATTCGAATTGGCAACTCCTTTTCATCAAAAACATGGTCTGAATAGTATCCGCCAATCGTAATCTCCGAAGTTCCAATAAGGCTAATTTCTTGTCCTTCAATCTGATAAATTTGACTTTCCTCACCTCTAGGTTCAAAACCAGACCCACGGATAATTTCATTTTTTGCTAGATTGGGAGTTGACATAGGGGTGAAACCATGCTTAACTGCTATGTCTAACGCAAATCGCATTAGAGACTGCTCGAGAATTACCGCCTCATTCAGTAAGAAATAGAAT
>CAYGTK010000162.1:0-9566 GCA_964352775.1 uncultured Chitinophagaceae bacterium | reverse complement strand
CATATGGCCTGTATGTACATTAAAGCCAGAATTCTCGCGCCAACCATTACCGCGTTTATATTGATAGAAAGCAGAATAACTCCACTTCTTTGCAGTACCACTAATACTGTTGAACGTATTAAAGAAGCCCCACGACCCTGCCGTTTGGCGTAATTCCACAGCTATTTTTTTATCCGTAGGTGCTTGTTTTAGTTTGAAATTTAGCATTCCCCCAAACTGCGTTCCATACTGCAGACTGGCCGCCCCTCGCACTATCTCTATCCGCTCCAAAGCCTCGGTAGGAGGGGAGTAGTAGCTTTCAGGATAACCCAAAGCGTCGGCGCTTATGTCATAACCATTTTGGCGGGTATTGAAATTGGCCGTTCTATTAGGGCTTAATCCTCTACCGCCTATTCCTAATTGGATACCAGCCCCATCGCTTTCCCAAATATTCAGTCCAGCTACTTTCGCATATACTTGGCGGCTATTGTTGGTTGCTAGGTTACCTACTACATTGTCTAACTGTACTACCTCGGTCTTCTTTCCAGAGTAGATGGCAGTTCCTTCCACCGCACGAAGTCTTCCAATACCAAAATCATTCTCTCGCTCTTGCTCAACAGTTACAACATCTAATTCTTCCTCAATAATTGCAAGTGCTAGCTTAATGGATACATCCTTTTTTCCAACCTTGACAGTCTTTATCGCCTTGCGGTTATCTTCAGAAAAAGCAGTTACTGTATATTCCTGATCGGGTGCAACATCATTTAACTCAAAATAGCCAGCCTCATTTGTTTTAGTGGCATATCCCGTATACTCAATAAGCACATCAATACCTGCGGCAGACTTGCCATCGGCTTTCCAAGTAACAGTACCCGAAATGGTAACGGCATAACTACATAGCGGCAGGCATAGCAATAGAAACATGATATGTAGCCTAGTTATTCGCAAATGCTGAGGTGCTGTTTTTAGAATAAGGTAATATCCACGATTTGTGCTGTAAGCTTTCGCTCTCTGCCATTAGATCAATATTTGGATCAATGAAAAGTTTACTGCCTCTGCCTTGCAAAGTGACGTAGCTTTTTACGAATACTTTAGGTGCTTGAAAACCAAGTTCGGTCTTATACTTCTGCCCTAAAAAATGTGCGAACTGCAGGATCATGTCTGGCTGGGTGCTCATCATCTTTTCTTGATTGGGCGTAAGGTAGTCGCTTGGTAGCACTTCAGTTCTTCGACCTGTTTCGGTATTTTCTACGTAGAAAAAACAAGTGCCTGCTTTCTCCATTAACATAACTCGCCAAGAAAAGCGATAGCCTTGCTCTGTCCAGAATAACTCACCAGAATAAAACATGGAGCGAAGAGGTAAAACCAATTGCACAGCAATAAAAAGACTGAATAAGGCTAGTTGCCACTTTGGTTGAGGAAGAAATGAATCAGTAGCAAAGGGCTTCCAGATCTTCTCCCACAGTACCTTATGTATTTCTGGAGCAAAGAAAATAGTAGTTAAACCGATCATGATAAAAGGAAACATCCCAATAGGGAATAGAAAGCCCGTTACCAAATGAAAACTAACCACAGCGATATAAGCGAATAGCCTAGTAGGTTTATAGAACAAGAAGAAGGCAATGACAATATCGAATAACGCACCAGACCAACTAAGGGCATAGGCCAGCCACTCTTGAGTTAAAAGATCGCCAATAATAGGCAAGTTGCCATGTGCAGGTAGCCAAAGGCGAAGAGGTAGAGCCTCTAGCATCCAATCGGGGTTCAGCTTGGCTACACCCGCAAAGAAATACACAACCGCTATTTGTATTTGAAAGAGTGTAATGAGGTAGCGTGGTATTTCACCTACTGACTTAGCCAACTTCAACCAAGCATCTATGGACCAAGCTTTGTTTGCAGGAACCCAGATCAACAGAAAGCTGATCAAGCTTACGAAGTAATAATGGTTCAGGTAGTTGGTCTTATCTATCAGCTCCACGTAGGTGAAGGCTAAAAAGAAGGTGATAGCAGAAAGGCGATATGCAGCACCCAAAGCTATACCAATAGCACTAACTGCCATAATTAGAAACAAGGAGTACATACCCGTTTCGGACAATGGCTGCACCCATTCAAAACCGTAGTAAGGGAAGAAAAACTCAGGTTGTAGGTACAGTTCAGTTATCCACCCTTTAGCCCAAAAACGGATGATACTGATGAACATCAATACTCCAAAAATGAATCGTAGACTCACCAATGGTGCTATGTTGATGGGTTGCATCAACCAACTCGCTATGTGTTTTCTACTAAATACCATTAAACACAAAGAGACTTGCACTAGTGCAAGTCTCAGAAAAACCAATTGTTGAATAAGAATCCTTAGTCTCCATCATTGTCGGTATAAGTAATTAATACACCCAATGAGGAGGGGAGGTCAGATTTTAGCAGCACTATCATTTTTTGCATTTCGTCGTAAACTGCTTGTAGTGTTTGTGGGTCGTTATCTATAGCTTCTTTTAGGGTGAACCCATTTTGGCTGGCAGCCCCTAGTTCGGTTTGTATAGCTGCGAACTGGTTACGAATTGCTGAGGACAGTTTTTCGCCATTAAATTGCGCATCCACAGCATCAAGATGGTCATCTAAGCCAAGGCCTTCTGTAGCATCTACGCCAATTCCTAACACTAGGTCTCTCATATTTAGCAGTCCAGTATTTACATGAGGGTAACCACTCATTCCAAAAAAAGTGGCTTCAGCATGTGTAGGTAATGTAGTTCCTGAAAATCCCCTTATACCGCTAGGTATCCCGATCTTGCCATCGCGATAATCGCGCTCAAAGTATTGATTCAAGCTATTGATAAGTAAACCCAAGCTACTACCCACATCAGTGCCATCGTTGGTGCTGAAAGTATTAGCGTAGTTACCACCGCTTGGGTTCCAAGCATTGTATACGGTGTTAGCATTCGCAGCTATTTCTGTTATCAAGTCTTTTAGGTATGCCCTTCTATTGGCATCCATCAAAGTGCTACCTACCTGCATTTCAGTACCTAAGAATAGAAGGTAGTCTAAGGCAGGAAACCCTTTAGCATCCAAATTTCCTGCTTGGCTTAAGTCCCATTGCCCATTAGCTATATTACTGAGAATGGTAGCAGTATCGGTGGGGTATACATTAGTATTGGCCAATAACTGAATATCATCAGCAGGTCCGAAATTCAAATGAGCCACTCGTTGCCAGGTATTGTAAGCAGACAACAATTTATTGCGAAGCTCTGGTAAGGTCAATGGTCCTGGAGCACTCTCAAAGGCTGTAAAAGCAATTTCTAAACTATCAGCCGCTATTGCATATTCCTCGTAAGCTGGCACAATGATATTATTGGCTAGGTTTTCCAGCATGGCTTGCCTATCAAAAGCGTCACCGTTGTTATTAGCTGGGTCTGTCTTACAACCACTTAATACGAGAAGGAAGAAGAAAGGAATAAAAAGGCACTTAGTGAATTTCATCTTACAATTGATCTTTAACATCATCTAATCCAGCGGCTGTGCTTAAGGTGTCACGTACCGTTTTAATATCTGTAGCAGATATGGTGTAGTAGTTGCCTAATTGAACATGAAGCTCATTTCCTTCAGCAGCAGTTACCGGACTATCAAAAGCAAAACGCAGCGACCAGATGAAGGGATAAGCTTCTGACAATGCATGATTTCTTGCCGCATCGTCTATCAGTTCGTTAGTAGCTTCATTCAAGTAGTGAATGGCAGTTGCAGCACAGACTTTGGTCAATTCAGTTCTTATCTCATCTCTTGCAGCAAGCAGGTCTGCCTCTACTCCTGCACTCAAGGCGGCTCTTCCAGTTCGGAAAGCACCAGCAATGATCGCATTGCTGCCTAATAGATCATCACGACCATTTGTGTATTTGCCCCAATAGCTATCGGTACCCGTTGCTGGGTAGTCTATAGCGTCAGTAAAATAGCCATATGCCTCATCCCAATGGTGTTCTTTTGCGGTGTAGAATTTGCCAGCGGCAGCATCCACTGCATCGGTATTGTTCACACTGCTACCGATCCTATCGTCTCCCATGTACACCTGCTCAATTTGATATATCATCAAAGCTCCCATAAGGCCTTTCTCTACCATTTGCACGTATTCTTTACCTTCTTCATCTTGTAGGTAAGGTCCGCCTTGCCCAGGGTTACCGCCAACTACTCCTGCAACGCCATTGCTTCCAAAAGCCTGCTTTGAGCTAGCGTCTGCAGCTTTTGCCATCCAAGTTTGAAACCATTGCTGCACATTAATATCACCACCCGCGGTCTTGCTTTTTATGTCTTTACTAGCAGTATTCAAACTAGCGTCACTAAAAGGGGAGTTGGTATTGCTGAACATGTTTTGAAGTTGGTCACCATCTAATACTTCTCCAGTATTTCCTTTCTTCATAGTAGCTACCAATTCGCTAAGCATGGCTTTGCGTTGTGTTTGTCCAGTAAAGCTTACCGTGTTATTGCCATCAGCATCAGTAAATGTGTAAGTAGCTGGCACATCGTAGCCATTGTTTTCGTCTTTATCGCAGCTGGTGAAGCAGAATAGGGTCAAAATTGCTAGGGAAAGTGCTTGTCTCATCATGGTTGTGATATTTGTGTTTTGCTTATTTGTATTTAGTCTAAATAAGGTGTTGACAAAAGTATACTTCTCAACTTGAGCTACCAATACCACAATTGGGTGAAAGATGAAATGAAATGTTAATTCTATCATTTTTTGAACCTACTGAAACGAGTATTTTAGCAGCGATATAGAACATCATGAAGAACGTTTTCAATTGGCTTGAGTTACCTGCCAATAACATTTACCGAGCGAGAGATTTTTACAGTGCCATTTTTAGAGCAGATATGCATATTGTAGAGGCTGAGGATACTTATATGTCTTTCTTACCGCACGAGACGGGCGGCGTGGGCGGTGCCGTGGTAGAAGGCCCTGGCTACGTACCTAGTGATACTGGGATAATACCATACTTAAATGCAGGTGACGACCTACGGGTAATATTGCAGCGCGTAGTACCAGCAGGTGGAGAGATACTGCAAGAACGGACTGCCATTTCAGAGCGACACGGCTACATGGCACTTTTTATGGATAGCGAAGGCAATCGCATAGGTTTATATAGTAGGTACTAGGGCTAGTATAAGTGGTTACTAAAAGCGCTGGCAAAAAGTTATTTTTGTTACCATGCACAACAGGTACACTTCTCCAGTCATCTTCATTCTGTCTGTTTTTTTCCTTATTTCTTGTGGAACGTTAAAAGAGCCTTGGCACAGTAAAGAGGTGAGCGATTGGGAGCAACTAGAACTACCCATTGAAAAGCCTTATTATTCGGTCTACTTAATTGGTGATTGTGGTAAGCCTGATGTAGAGGCGCAAGAGCCCGTTTTTAAAACGCTACAATCTCAACTTCAAACAGAAGGAGAGAACAGTGCTGTGGTATTTTTAGGCGATAATATCTACACTTTCGGATTACCAGACGAAGATGCAGATGATCGCGAGAAAATGGAGAAACGCCTTGATGAGCAATTGAAAGTGGCGAAGTCCTTTCCTGGGCAACCTTTTTTTATTCCTGGAAATCATGATTGGAATCACAGTAAAAAGGGCGGGTTGAAAGCCGTTCAGCGCCAAGAAGAATATGTAGAAGCTTATTTAAATAGAGGGAACACCTTTTTACCCGATGATGGTTGTGGCGACCCACATGTAGTGGAATTGTCAGATAGTTTGATCATGATAGCTATCAGTAGTCAATGGTGGCTCC
This sequence comes from uncultured Chitinophagaceae bacterium, assembly GCA_964352775.1. Lineage (GTDB taxonomy): Bacteria > Bacteroidota > Bacteroidia > Chitinophagales > CAIOSU01 > CAYGTK01. Next base: position 3,828 of record CAYGTK010000162.1, on the reverse strand, counting down.
ATCGTTGGGACAAAGAGCCAGATATCAATTTGGGTTGTGAGGTAACTAGCAAAGAAGAGTTCTTAATACTATTTGCAGATATACTGGAGCAAAACAAAGAGAAGCAGATAGTCATTGTTACCCATCATCCATTCTTCACCAATGGATCGCATGGTGGATTTTATTCTTGGAAAGAGCATTTGTTCCCTTTAACTATAGCTAGTGATAAATTGATGATACCTCTACCTTTTCTAGGGTCAATAATGCCGATAGCTAGAAAGGCTGGTATAAGCAGACAGGATGTAGCTAATAACACGAATGCTAAGTACCGCAAGGCAATATTAACCTTAGCTACTACTAAATACAACATCACTTTTGCAAGTGGGCACGAGCATAGTCTTCAGTTTCATGATAATGAATATGGCCAGTTCATAGTAAGTGGGTCGGGAAGTAAAACAAGCTATGCCCGTAAAGGGCATGGCGCCGATATGGTACATCAGCACAAGGGCTTTTCTAAGTTGATGTATTACCGTTCAGGAGAGGTATGGGTTGAGTTTTGGATACCTGAAGATGATGGAACTACAGGGAAGATGATATTCCGTAAGAAGATAAAAGAAGCTACCGTTTCTACAGCTGCTAACGTTGAGCAGGTGGAGACCGAATATACGCTTGAAGATGATGTAGCTGTTACAGCAGCTTCCGAACTATACAAAGCGGGAAAATTCAAAACTCGAATTCTAGGGGAATTGCATAGAGAAGAGTGGCTTGCCGTAGATACCTTCCCAACAATAGACTTAAGCAAGGAGCATGGTGGTCTAGTCCCAGTTCAAAGGGGAGGAGGTTTTCAAACCAAGTCACTGCGATTAGAGAATCCCGAAGGAAAGCAATGGGTACTTCGTTCAATAGAAAAGGATGTAGATAAAGTAGTGCCGAAGTTTTTGAAGAAGACTTTTGCACAGAAACTAGTGCAAGACCTTATAGCTGCATCGCACCCCTATGCTGCAGTAGGTGTGCCTAGAATGGCGGATGCTGCTGGTGTTCACCATACCAACCCAAAGATCGTTTATTTGCCTCCGCAAGAGAATCTGGGGGAGTATAACCAGGCCTTTGCTGGCGAGCTATACCTGTATGAGGAGCGCCCAGCAGGCGATAGAAGAGAGATGGTCAGCTTTGGTAATCCTAAAGACATGGAGAACACCTTCAAGGTGATAAAGGATGTGCAGAAGGATGATAAGAGTAGTGTAGATCAACGTCAAGTACTTCGTTCACGTCTGTTCGATATTTTAATAAATGACTGGGATAGGCACGATGATCAATGGCGATGGTCGGAATTCAAAACGGATTCAGGCAAAGTCTATCAGCCCGTTCCAAGAGATAGGGATCAAGCCTTTTATAAATTTGATGGTGCATTGCCTTGGCTGGCGAGTAGAAAGTGGTTATTGCGCTACAGTAAATTCCAAAGTTTAGACGAGGAGATGTACAACCTTGCAGGATTGACTTGGAATGCACGCTACTTCGACCGTACTTTTCTTACCGAGATGGAGCGTAAAGACTTCATCAACATGGCCAAGGAACTTCAAACTCGATTGACCGATGAGGTGATAGAAGAATCAGTAAAGGGATTGCCTAAAACATCTTTTGATATTAGAGGAGAAACAATAATTGCGCAGCTAAAAGGGCGTCGTGATATTCTAGTTGAAATAGCAGAAGAATATTACGAGATCTTAGCCAAGGAAGTTGATATTCCAGGAACTAATAAGAGTGATTATTTTGAAGTAGAACGAATTGATAATGAGCATACCAGAGTAACCGTTTTTGATTCTAATAAAAAGCGAAAGAAGAAAGAAGTGATGTATCAGCGGACCTTCGTGAATAGTGAAACTAAAGAGATTCGTTTGTATGGTTTGAAAGGCGATGATACGTTCTACCTATTTGGGCAGGTAAATAAGGGCATAAAAATTCGCATGATAGGCGGAGGTGGTGAAGATAAGTTCGAGAATGAGTCTCGCGTTCGTGGTCCAGTTAGGAAGTCGCTAGTATATGACAAAAAGCGTGGTAGCGAGATAATCCATTCCCATCGCGACCTGCACGATAAGCGATCGAACAAAGATGAGGTGAATGATTACGACCGCAAAGCCTTTCGCTACGATCAGCGTATGCCTTTGATAGACGGTGGGTTTAACCCTGATGATGGTATTTTCATTGGCCTAGGATATAGCTATGCTAAAATGGGTTTCCGTCATCCTCATTTTGCACATAAACATACCGTTAAGGGAAGTATTGCCTTTGCTACGTTAGCTTTTAGAGTGGCTTATGAAAGTGAATTCAGTCATTTAGTCGGCCGCTTTAACTTAAACGTGAATGCCCATTTCCTAGGGCCAAATTTTGTGCAGAACTACTTTGGACTAGGTAATAACACCACGCTAGCTGAAAATGGAGAAGGAGAGGAGCGTGGCTTGGATTACAATCGCCTGCGGCTGCGCCTTGGTGAATTTTCATTAGCACTAAAACGTAGATTGAATGGTAACCAAAGTCTAAAATTAGGGCCCTATTATCAATATGCTAAGCTTGACCAAACTACAGGAAGATTTGTAAGTGATACCGTTAGTATGGTTAGTGCAGCTAACTTTTTAGATAAGCACTATGTAGGTTTACTAATGGAGTATGAGGTAGACAAGACAGATAACAAGTTAGTACCTACCCGTGGATTCCGAATTAGACTAGGTGGTCGCTGGCAGATAAACACGCAAGATAGCGACCTGAACTATACTCAGTTAGGTGGTGAAGCTAGTGTCTATTTTACCTTCCGTGGCAAAGTGCCATTAACAGTTGCCCTTCGTGCTGGTGGTGCTCATAACTTCGGAGACTTCGAATTCTGGCAAGCTAACACCCTTGGCGGAACTACCAACTTAAGAGGATATCGTGCCCAGCGCTTTGCAGGAACGAGTAGCTTCTTCCAAAACACAGAGCTACGTTGGAAAATACTCGACTTTAAAACTGTAGTGCTTCCAGCAAGTATAGGTTTGATAGGCCTATTTGATGTGGGTAGAGTTTGGGTGAAGAATGACCAGAGTACAGTAAGTGGTTCGTCAGATATATGGCATTATGGTGCTGGTGGTGGCTTATGGATAAGCCCATTCAACTTGGCAGCAATATCAGTTACCTACACACGAAGCCGCGAAGCGGGCATTATCAACTTTAAGTTCGGGATGCAGTTTTAATTAGTGGCAGCTATCGTAATTTCGATCCAATAGCGGAGGCCCATTGCTATCAAGATACCTAGGCCAGCACCTGCAAATATTTGGATAGGCGTGTGTCCAAGAAATTCCTTTAGGCGTTCCTTTTTTAGGATATGGTCCTCTGATACTATATCACGTATCATCTTGTTTAGTACTTTGGCCTGCTTGCTTGCCGCTTGACGAACTCCGCCAGCATCGTACATTACAATGCCTGCTACAGCTGCTGCTACAGCGAATATTACGGAACTAAAACCTTCTATCATTCCCACAGATGCAGCCATGGCGCATACAGTAGAACTATGGCTAGAAGGCATACCACCTGTAGAAAATAGTATTCTGAAATTCAATCTGCGCTTGCGTATTACACTAACTAACATCTTGATCCATTGTGCTAGCGTATTGGCTACCATTAATGAAATGCCTACCTCAAAGCCATTTCCATTAATTGCGATCAAGAATTCCTTCATAGGGGTAAGATAAGAAAGTACCTTGAATTGTAGAATAGCCCTATCTTAGATATTGAAGGAGAAGTGCTATATACTTGAAGAACTATTATCAAATACTTGGGGTAACCAATAAGGCTACTAAAGAACAAATTAAGGCAGCTTAC
>CAYGTK010000161.1:0-9787 GCA_964352775.1 uncultured Chitinophagaceae bacterium | reverse complement strand
GTATCCAATTATTCCTTCAGCAATCGGAAACCGAAGAGCGCGATGAAGATGACCTAGAAGAGCATTGGCGTCCTGCTGTAGTTTGTATCTCTCGCCACTCATTCGACCGCTTTGCAGCCTTTGATATGTTGCGGTGGATCGCTCATAAATACGGCTTCGGAACGTACATCCACTTGATAGAAGGCTACCTCTCTAAAAAGACAAATGTAGAAGCCCAAGGCGCATTGAAACGACTGATAAAAATGGCAGAAAGCTCTAAGAGTAATGTATTCTTAGACACTATGATCAGTCCATCGTACACCTCCGCAATTGCACAAACCATTCAGCTTCCGGGTATTTCTGGTAAAGAGAATAACATGATGTTGTTCGAATTTTCAAAAGCTGACCCTGCAAATCTGCAAGACATTGTAAACAACTACCAACTCATTAAGTCAGTAGACTTCGATTTTGCCATATTAGGAAGTAGCGACAAAGGTTTTGGTTACCGCAGCGAAATGCACATTTGGCTAACGGCAAATGACTATGAGAATGCGAACCTAATGATTCTTTTAGGTTATATCATTTTGGGCCACCCAGAGTGGAAGAAGGCAGAGATCAAGATATTCGCCATCTATCCATCTGATGAATTATCAATACAGAAGGAGCGATTAAGAGAACTTATCTCCTCAGGGCGTATTCCTATTTCCGCCAAGAACATCAACGTTATTGAGCAACCTTTGGATATGAATATGAAGGCCATTATTAACGACACTTCTCAAGAAGCGGACCTTACTATATTAGGTTTCCGAAGTGAAGTATTGAAGCGCAAAGGGACTGAAATGTTTGAAGGCTACGAGGGTATAAGCAATATCCTTTTTGTGAATACTCATTCTGAGAAAGAGATCAAAACCCTTTAATGGCGTCTGCCTTTGGTCATGCAATAGCAGCTATAGCTATTGGCAGTCCATTTCAAAAAACCATAAGAAGCCCCAAGTTCTGGATACTAGGTATTCTATGTTCTATTCTACCTGATATTGACGTTATCGGCTTTCATTACGGCATAGCTTATGGCCACCCAATGGGGCATCGCGGCTTTACGCATTCCATACTCTTTGCTATCCTACTTTCCACGGTATTGAGCTTTGTTTGCTTTACCGCAAGTAGGCGATCTGCTAAAACCTTTTTCTACATTGGCCTATACCTCTTCCTGTGTACACTATCGCATAGTCTTCTCGATGCTATGACTAGTGGCGGAATGGGTGTTGGTTTCTTTATTCCATTTGATAATGTCAGGTACTTCTTCCCTTTCCGCCCCATACTGGTCTCCCCTATCAGTATTTCTTCCTTTTTAGGCGAATGGGGCAAACGGGTACTCTTAAGCGAGCTGCTCTGGATAGGTTTACCAAGTGTTATAGTAACGATCTCTTTCTTCTTGTGGAATAGGATAAGGAAGCAAGGATAAGCACTACTTTCAAGTCCGTTCAGATATTCGTAGTTTTAAAATACAACCATAACAGAATATCATGAAGTTCTTCGCATCCCTTTGTCTTCTCCTGCTTATATTTTGCTTTAATACTACCGCACAAACTCCGCAAGCCGTAAAGTACCAAAGTGTGCTACGCGATGGTTCTGGTGCATTATTAGGCAATCAAAATGTGAACCTCAGAATTAGCATTATAGATAGCATTACCAGCAGTACTGTTTACCAAGAGGTACTTAAAACAACAACAAATTCATTAGGCTTGTTAAGCGTACCAGTGGGTTTGGGAACACCGCAGGTAGGTACGTTCAACGCTATACAATGGGATAATGGGCAGTTGTGGTTAAAAGTAGCAGTTGATATAGGTGGGGGTACTAATTTCATACCAATGGGAAATAGCCAATTGATGTCGGTACCCTTTGCACTTTTGGCACAAGATGTAGTTAACAATGACGATGCTGATGCTGACCCCACCAATGAGATACAATCGCTTTCAATAAGCGGTGCACAACTTAGCCTTAGCAATGGTGGAGGCACAGTTACATTGCCAAATGGAGGAGGTACTACTGGCCCAACAGGACCTACTGGCCCACAAGGACAAGCTGGAACAAATGGAACTGCTGGCGTACCAGGCGCCACTGGGCCAGCAGGTGCACAAGGCGACCCTGCTACTGATGATCAAAGCTTAAGCTGGAACGGTACTAACAATACACTTACCATTAGTGGGGGTAATGCCGTAATTCTACCTATTTCTGGTGGTAGTGTTGGACCTACAGGCCCCACAGGTTTGCAAGGACCAGCAGGAACAACTGGTCCTAACGGACCTACTGGACCACAAGGCTTAGCAGGAGCGAACGGCGCCGCAGGAACGAATGGCCTTCCTGGAGCAACAGGGGCTACTGGCTCACAGGGAATAGATGGATCCAATGGTGCTACTGGACCTACTGGACCACAAGGGTTGGCGGGAAATGATGGTGCTACCGGACCAACAGGTGCACAAGGTAACCCAGCAACAGATGATCAAACATTGAACTGGAATAATGGAAGCAATACTCTTACCATAAGCGGAGGGAATGCAGTTGTCCTTCCTATATCAGGTGGAAGCGTTGGCCCTACGGGACCAACAGGAAGCCAAGGCCCGCAAGGCACAGCGGGTACTCAAGGACCTACTGGACCTCAAGGTTCGATGGGTACTAATGGCTCAAATGGAGCAACAGGACCTACGGGGCCGCAAGGTTTAGCAGGAACAGCTGGCCCTCAAGGAACTACCGGGCCGCAGGGCTTAAATGGCAATACTGGAGCTGATGGAGCTACAGGTCCACAAGGGCCAACTGGCCTACAGGGTACAGCAGGAAACAATGGAACTACTGGCCCAACAGGCCCGCAAGGTTCACCAGGAAGCAATGGAACGGATGGTGCTACAGGGTCAACTGGCCCAATGGGTCTACAAGGTGTTACGGGGCCAACTGGCGATGCTGGTATTGACGCTATGGTAAATGGTACTGCCAACTACATACCTAAATTCATAACGGCTGATAGCCTTGGAGATTCTCAAATATTTGACGATGGCACATCTGTAGGTATTGGTGTAGATACCCCATTGGCACATCTGCATTTACCGAAAGACAGAAACATTCTGATAGGAGATGATTATACTGGTAGTGGTTTTAAAATGATATACTATGGCGAAAAGGGAGCTTTTAGGTCTGGTTTTTTAACCAATGCTTTCGGGGGTTATAATTACCCTAGCTTTTGGGCTTACGATTCTGTTGGATTCTACTCTTTTGCTGCTGGCCAAAATTCCTATGCTCCTGGATTTGGATCTTTTGCATTTGGCAGTTTTGGCTGGGCCTTAGGTAGTGGTTCAGTAGCTTTTTTCGGTAGAGCTGGTGGAAACGGTAGTTATACTTTTGGTGGTAGTTCAAAAGGAAGAGGTTCGTTCACAGTTGAAGGTACCGCTGAAGAAGAGGGTGGTATTGCCATGTACGGCTACACAGGTGGCAGGTATGGCGTTTCCATAGGTGGAGGAACTACGGGTCTAGGAGCGTCTAGCTCACGTGAGGATTATGCTGTTGCAATAGGATGGAACTCTGATGCGCGAGGCGAAGCCTCAATCGCCTTGGGTCCAAGCGATGCTTATGGTTATAATTCTTTTTCTACAGGATTTGTTACTGAAGCTCGTGGTTGGTACTCTTCCACATTCGGTTATTTCACAGAGTCGTGGCCCTATGCTGGCATGGCTATCGGGAGGTTCAATGAAACCAATGGCGACACTAGCAACTGGGTAAGTACCGACCCCATTTTTCAGATAGGAGATGGTTCAAGCAATGCAGCTAGGAGTAACAGCGTAACCATATTAAAAAATGGATACTATGGTTTTCAAACCTCTGCTCCTATTCGCCCAATGCATTTATACTACAACAACAGTAATGGATCTACCAGCCATATGTATTTGGAGCAAGAAGGCGGTGGTGATGCTTGGTTGAATATGGGTTTAACAGGTAGTACCCACTATGCGATAGGTATAGACAACTCAGATGGAGATAAACTTAAAATAGGTTATAACAGCAGTTCTGCTGTTGGAGTAGGTTCTGCTACTCTTTTAACCTTCCAAACTAATGGCGACCTGGGGCTTAGTACTGGAAGTCCGCTAGAAAATGTACATATAGTGGGTGACCCCACCATGGCTACTATGCTTATCGCTCCTAGTGAAACTGGTTCTGGTGATAGTTCACAAATATTCTTCGGAGAGGATAATGAAGGCGAATTTGGCATGAAGATAATGTATGATGGTAGTGGGAATGACCTTGAGATATTTGGTAAGTCGGGTAACACTCTGTATGGCCCACATTTCAGTATGGATAGAAATAGCGGAGCAACAGGATTTGGGGGCAATTTAAATGTAGCCGGCACACTTTCAAAAGGAGGTGGAACTTTCAAAATAGACCACCCGCAAGATCCTGATAACAAATATTTGCAGCACAGCTTTGTAGAAAGTCCTGACATGATGAACGTGTACAATGGTAATATTAAAACGGATAAAAAGGGATATGCCACAGTAACCTTACCTGACTACTTCGATGTACTGAACAAGGATTTCAGATACCAACTGACTGTTATTGGCACATTTGCCCAAGCAATAATTAAGGAAAAGATAAGCGGTAATACATTTGTCATCCAAACCAATGAACCCAATGTGGAAGTAAGTTGGCAGGTAACAGGTGTACGAAAAGACCCATGGGCTAATGCCAACAGAGTTGTACCAGAACTAGACAAGGAAGAAGCTGAAAAAGGATATTACCTACATCCTGAATTATATGGAAAGCCTGCTAACAAGAAAATGATGAATGCTACTGATGATAGTAGTAAGAAAGACTGATCAATCTATTCTAAACACCTTTATACGATAGGCTTCGTAGATGGCGGTTGCAGCAATACTGTCTGTTAAATAAGCTTTTTGGTGAGCTTGACCTGTTAAAACCACATCGCCCGTTTTAAGCCCCTCGGGCACTTGGATATGAAGTACTTCTTTCTTTTCATCTGTCCAAGCATTACTGTAAAAACCCAACGGTATACTGAAACTAGAATGCAAAACTTTGTAAGACGCGGCAGGATAGTCTTTTAATACCCTCCGTAATACAAAACCATAGCGTTCATTACTGTTATTAGGTAGGTTCCAATTAACTGCTTGTAGTATACTATGATACGGAGCACCAAAAAAGGTAAAGACAAACACAACCGTGAGTATAGCTGACTTATTAGCAGGTAAAATGGAAGTTGACAATTCAGAAAAGCCCCTCCATAACTCGTACACCCCTATACCCACTACAAGCGCTAGTGGTATGTAAGCAGGTGCATCATACCAATGCAATTTGGTTTCAGATGCAGATACAACAAGAAGATAGAATAAAGCACAAAAAAAGGAAAGCAACGATAGGTTTCGCCATTCACTTTTGCGTATCCATGGTATTAACAAGCTTATAGGTAGAAACCATAACCAGTAATGAAATCGCTCGCGAAAAAGCAGATCGAAGTAAAATTTGAATGGATGACTGTGTTGCTCAATAGTGTTTGTATAGCGTCCACCAAGGTCATACTCCCATATCCACATCAAGTACCCGGGTTTCATAGCTTCTAGCCAACCATAGTAGGCTACTATCCCTGCTAGAACTATCCCGATAGAAATATAAGTACTTCTTAAGCGAAGCAAATAAACGAGCTTACCCTGTGCAATTGCATATACAGCTAGCACAGGTAGAAACATAAATGCGACGATGCTTTTAGTTAATGTTCCCATTAAAATTACTATTGCGAAAAGGTAGGTAGCCCTAGCTGTTTCTTTATTAGTAGCAGCATGCACCATTCGATAGAACAATAGCATTGATAGAAACAGGAATATACTAATGGCGGCATCGTGATCACCAGTACGAGCTACGTGTGTGCGTACAAAACCTATGCTGGTTAGCAGTACTAGCATTGACAGCATACCTATACCGAAGCTATTAAACGTACGCTTGGTCCAATAAGGCAGGTAAAAGCATAAGCTTAATACCAGCAATGCGATAGGTAATCGTAAGGCCAGCTCATTGTAGCCCAACATTTTAAGGCTTAATGCCTGAAACAGCGTAATAAATGGCGGCTTAGTATTTCTGTGATCAAATTCCGGAAGTAGTTGCTTAAAGTTGAAGAGGTATTCTCCATTTTCTGCAATGCTAAGTGCCCTAAGGGCATATAAAGATTCATCCCATTGGAACAAACCCGGGGTATCTAAATGATAGAAGATCGGGAAATAACACAGGAGCAAATAACATCCCCAAAGCAGCCATTGCTGCTTGTCCATATCTTTAATGAAAGACAACTAGTTCAATATTTTTTGTTCCACAAAGCCGTTCAATGCCTTGATAATAGTTTCCTTATCGGTTCTCACGTAATGGCTAAGCAGTACATGGTTAGCATCTTCTATAGCTATTTCTTGCTTCTGTTCACTTCCCAATTTCTCAAATACATTGAGCATCTCTGCTACACTCGCTGCCTTATCCTGATGCTCTTCATCCTTGTAATAATAGAGCATGAGCACAGGGCATTTCACGTTCTTATAATACTTCGACCTCGCTGCAAATGCACGCATATCTTCCAAATTACCCAAGGCTTCATTATACTGGCCTTGCGTCCAATGATTATTGTATCCCTGCTTTACTCTCGACTTAAACTCCTCGCCTACTACCATACTTCTTTTCGGTCCATCTATCTGTTCTAACAGACTCACTATGCCAGGTAATTTCATTGCGAAGCCCATACTACTAGCGTAATCAAAAAATGGTGAGGCTAATATCAAGCCATCAACTTTGTCAGGATACTTGGCCGCAAGGTAGGTAGTTAATAAGCCACCCATACTACAGCCCACAAGTACCACTTTCTCACCTAATTGCGGCATCATCTGCATGGCTAATTCTACTTCATCTACATAGTCTTTAAAAGTGGCTTTGGCATGTACTTCACCAGATAGTCCGTGGCCAGGCAGTCTTAGGTAATAGGTGTTGGCCTCATATTTATGGGCAAGCTCGTCTATTACCGACTCTCCCTCTGCCCTACTGGCCGAGTAGCCATGTATGTAAAGCAACGCCACTTTAGTTTTCCTAGGCGAATATCTTACCAATCGTTCTTCATTACCAGCGCTTACGCCTAATTGCTTTGATGTAGCCAGTTTCGCTTTGTAATATTCATCGAACGAGCCATACTTGGGCATGGCATCCCCCGGCCCATTATAGCTGTACTTAAAGTGGTAATACACTTTAAACCCAACGAAAACTAGTACAGCTAGAAGCAATAATATCTTCAACACTTTCATTTACCAACAGCCAATTTTAGCGAAGCCACGGTAGCCTTAGCATTACCTACGAAAATGCTATCTCCCACTACAAATACGGGCCGTTTCAAAAAGCTATACTCCTGTAAAATATACTTTCGGTAGTCTTTCTCTGTCAAGTCCATTTCATGCAACCCCAGTGGGCGATACTTCATGCTCCGTCGGCTAAAAAGCCCTTCGTAGCTACCTGCAAGGTCTTTCATTTCATCTACTTGATTAGCGGTTAAAGCTTCCGTTTTAATATCTTGCTGCTCAAAGCTATCATCTACACCTACCTCGGCCATAATGCGTTGGCAGGTTTTACAAGTGCCTAAGTAGTATACTTTTTTCCTCATCGAAATTGCTTTTTGTAACTTGTGATAAAGATAAACAAATAGCCCTATGCGATACTTGCTACTGGCTTTCCTTCTTAGCTCTGCTCAATTACTTTTTGCCCAAGGCGATGAACAAGAGCAATGGTATCACCAGATATTTCTGGAAGACACTGCACGGTCGCTTCAGCATGTAGGTTATGATAGCGACACCCTTCCTGAATTAAGATATGAGCTATCGCCTGATAGCTCCACTATCTATCTATACAATTACGATGGCTTGCATAGGGTAGTATATACCTACACCCCCACTTTAGGTGAGGAACAGACTTTGAAGAAATCGAAATGCCACATTCACGACTTACCACAGCTTTAACAACACCATTATGACCGATAAAAAAGTAGTTCACCTAGGCGGTGTATTCATCTATGCAAACAATCCCAAAGTACTAGCCGATTGGTATAAAGACTACCTAGGCATGACTCACGAAGCTTGGGGTAAGGAAGGACCATTCGGTATTGTATACCATTATAAGGATAATGACGACACAGGCAACAAACACTACCAAGTTTGGAGTGTGATGAAAAGCAAAGAAGAACTAAAACACGCCGAGCGAAATTTCTCACTTAATCTTAGGGTGAATGATATTAAAGCATTGGTTGCAGCGCTGAAAGAACGAGGAACTGACGTAAAGGATGTAATAGTTGATGACTTTGGTCTGTTCAGTTCGGTGACCGACTTGGAGGGAAATCACATCGAACTTTGGGAAGACACCAGCAGTAATAAGTAAGCATTGTCATCACAAGACCACCTACCTGCTTTACGACGCTCGATGGAGCAATACACCACCCTGACGGACGAAGAATGGGAAGACATTCTATCCTATTGGGAATACAAGCATTATAAGAAGGGCGAATTTATGACCAAGATAGGCCAAGTAGAAAAGTGGTTCTACTTTGTGGCAAAAGGTGTTGCCCGAGGCTATTTTGAACAAGACGGTCAAGAAATGATAGCTGGCTTTACTTATGATGGAGATTATAGCGGAGCTTACGATTCCTTCCTTACCCAAACACCTACGGAATGGCACATGCAAACCATTACCGATTGCGATATGCTCCGCATACATTATGATGACCTAATGCTATTATTCAATCGCCATAAAAGTATGGAGCGCTGGGGCAGGAAATTTATGGAACACATTGTTATTGGATTTGGAAGGAGGCAAATGGCAGTACTGAATTTCACCGCTGAAGAACGTTTCCTTCGATTATTGGGTAATGCCCCACAATTGTTTCAAATGGTGCCACAGAAGTACTTGGCCAGCTACTTGGCTATGACCCCTGAAACCTTCAGTAGGCTGCGCAGAAAAGTGATGCAAAAGGGGTAAACCTAAGCCTATTTCTTTATCAGGGCCTCAAATACTAATTTCGTAAAAAAAACGCAAATGAGAATCATTCTAAATACCATATTGACCCTTATCATATCTTCAACTATAACTATTGGTCAAAACGGGGTAGAATGGGGCCCTGAATACAAAATTTTAGACGGAGACTTAAATGGTAATTTTTACTTACACGAATCTGAAGAAGACTATTATCAAGTAGTTCAAGACTCTCGCCAGTCTCCAGTTTTGCAGACCTACAATTATTCTCATCAATTGATCAAAACCACCCCTTTGAGCTTCAAAATGGGGAACCTTAAGCTTGAGTTCGCTTATATTTTCGAAATGAATGGGGTACAATACCTTAAGTTGAGGTATAACAACAAGAAAAAGGCGGTTAACGAATATTACCTTGCTGAACTTAAAGATAGTATGGCGAATCCTAACTTTCAGAAGTTAAATTCCGTGCCCTATAAGTGGGATTTTGTAAGAACACTAGGAGAATACGACGCATTTCTACCGTTCAGGGGTAATCACTTCGGACGCTTAAAATCCAGCTTTAAAGATACCAAAGCCATAATTGTAGCACCAGAGAATTTATCTCCAAATCAAGAGTCTTTTTCGATTACGCTATATCACAACAATATGGAGGTAAAATCGAAACATACCTATTTATTGAAAGATTTGGATGATGGAGTGCGTTTAAGTAGAATTTCTGTAAATGAAAATGGTGACGTTATTATGACAGGCGCTATTCGCAGATCAAAAG
>CAYGTK010000160.1:0-9812 GCA_964352775.1 uncultured Chitinophagaceae bacterium | reverse complement strand
CTGTATGGTCCGTTGTTATCAATAAAGTGGATGTGCTGACCTTTTCCAGAATTTGCCATTCCTTTAGTTTCCGCATCTTCCGTTTGTTGGCCCAAGCCAAATCCACCTGTTTCAAAATTGAAAGTGGTCATACCATCTTCGCTATTTTGCATTCCAGTAAGTTCCAAACTAGCTATAGGGTAATCTATAGACTCCGTTAGGCCAGTTAAGGTAATATCGCCAACTGTTTGGCTATAGGGCTCTAATTCATCGTGATCGCCGTGATCATGTCCATCATGATGTCCGTGGTCGTGATCATGATCGTGGTCATGGTCGTGTCCTTCGTGCTCATCATCATGGTGTTCCTGTTCGTGATCTTGTCCGCCCTCACCTTCGTGACTATGACCGCCACAAGAAACTAATAAGTAAGTGAAGGAAACTAAAAGTGCTAATGCTAGTGTTCTCATCTGTAGTGAATATTGTTAGTTAACTTTGAAAATGGTACTTTATCAGTATTGGCTAAAGATAAGAAAGATAGGTTGGACAAAATGGAAGATGTAAAGGAAGCCTTAACGGAAAAGCACGGTATAAAACTGAATGTAGAAGGTATGACATGTACTAACTGCGCTGAGAGCGTGACTAAAGTATTAGAGCGCGAAGGCGTGAATGATATATTGGTTAGCTACACGACAGATGAAGTACTATTTACTACTACTGAGCCTGATAAAATTGAGAAAGTAAAAGAAGGAATTAGCTCCTTAGGGTACGACGTTAGCGATGCTAATGAAGATGTAGTAGAAGGCAAGAAAAAGGGTTTTAAGTTTACCTTGGAACGTAAGTTCTACATAAGTGCTCTGTTAACCATTCCTTTATTAGTGAGCATGTTCTTACCACAGGGGTTTCTGCACGAACCTTATGTGCAATTGGCACTTTGCCTACCCGTATACCTAATAGGCTTGCACCAGTTTGGCAAAAGCTCGCTTGGTGCATTGCGCATGGGCACTACCAATATGGATGTGCTGATACTAATAGGTAGTACAGCAGCTTTCATTTACAGTCTTGTTGGTACGTTCGCGCAACTTGGTCCTGATTTCCTTTTTTACGAAACTGCGGCTACTATTATTACGCTAGTACTGTTAGGGAACATTCTAGAACATAGAAGTGTAAAGAACACTACCACCGCCTTACGGGAGTTGAGCAAAATTCAGCCCAACACGGCTAAGCTTGTCGTTTATAAAGAAGGGGAAGCGGAAAGTACACAAGAAGTAGCCACTAAAGACCTATTGCTAGGCGATGTGGTACTAGTAAATAGTGGAGATGCCATACCCGCCGATGGTAAGGTGATATGGGGAACAGGTAGTGCCAACGAAGCCATGATAACTGGTGAAAGTATGCCTACTGAAAAGGAAGAAGGATCAGAAGTTATTGGTGGTACTATACTGGAAAATGGAAGTATTAAAGTCAGGGTGAAAGCTGCAGGTAAGAAAGCCTACCTAGCCAAGGTAATAGACTTGGTGACCCGTGCCCAACAAGATAAACCAGAAATACAATTACTTGCCGATAAGATCAGCGCCATATTCGTCCCTCTGATATTGGGCATAACAGCGGTGGTATTCATCGTGTCGTATTTTGTAGTGGGCATTCCATTGTCTAATGCAGTATTGAACAGTATTGCCGTATTGGCCATAGCTTGCCCTTGCGCTATGGGGCTAGCCACACCAACTGCCGTTATGGTAGGCATTGGTAGAGTCACCAAGCAAGGTATATTAATAAAAGGTGGAAAGACCATTGAAGAACTAAACACCATAAAGCAGATAGTTTTTGATAAAACAGGAACGCTCACAACTGGTAAATTCATTATTGATAACATAGAGTTGGTAGGCCCTGATATTACTTCGCTAGAGGTGAAGAAATTATTGATGGCCTTAGAAATGCATTCATCGCACCCTATTGCCACTTCTATGGTTAAGGCCATTGGCAAAATAAGACCAGCTGAGCTAACCAAGATAAAAGAGAAGCGTGGTCTAGGCATGGAAGGCTACGATGTAGAAGGTCGCCACTATGAGTTGGGCTCTTTTCAATTAGCAAGAAACTTCACCCTCGACCATAAGCATGACTTATTCCTGTTTCGCGATGGAGAGATGGTAGCCAAGATAGACATCACCGATGAAATAAAACCCGATGCTAAAGAAACCATTGACCACCTGAAAGAGAAAGGCATAATGCCCATTATGCTTAGTGGCGATAGGTATCACAAATGTGCAGCGGTGTGTCATGAATTAGGAATTGAGAAATTTTATGCCGAGAAACGCCCTGAAGAAAAGCTAGACATCATTAGGAAGCTAGACCGCGAAATGCCAACCGCCATGGTAGGTGATGGAATAAACGACGCCCCAGCTTTAGCAAAGGCTACCATAGGCATATCACTAAGTGAAGCCTCACAGGTAGCCATTGATAGCTCTCAGGTAATATTATTAGATGGTAAACTCAGTAATTTGATACAAGCATTCGGTATTGCTAAAAGTACGTTGACCACAATCAAACAGAATCTTTTCTGGGCATTCTCTTACAATATCGTAGCCGTTCCCATTGCAGCATTTGGTTTATTGAACCCTATGTTCGCTGCACTTTTCATGGCCTTTTCTGATATAGTGGTTGTAGGTAATTCCCTACGCCTGAAGCGAAAAAAGATAGTTTAAGTCTAACTGCATGCCCAACCAACCCTTGCATGTACTTTTCTTCCCCAGGTGGTATCCTAGCGATAACGACCCGCAGAACGGCATCTTCATTCGCTTACATGCCATTGCTGTAACTAAACAAAGTGTAAGAGTCTCCATAGTATATGCTGAACCCAAGGAAAGCATAAGTAAACTGGAACTCCATCACCAGCATGTAAATGGAGTGGAGGAGTACATCAGTTATTACCCTAAAAGCAGCACACCTGTTCTCTCCAAGTTAAAAAATGGATCAGCTTATCGCGCTGCTTTGAAACTAGCATACCAAGCAGCAATGACAGATAATGGTAAACCAGACTTGATCCATGCCCATGTACTTTTACGAAATGCCGTGCTTGCTGCTAAATGGGCAAAAGAACTGAATGTGCCGCTCGTATTTAGCGATCATTGGAGTGGGTATATACGAGGAGCTTTCAAGGCAAAAAGTGCCATTTTTAAATACCTATCTAAAAACGTTATTGTTCAGGCGAAGGCCATATCTGTGGTTTCCAACGAACTGAAGAAGGCAATGCAGAACAATGGTTTGAATGGGAAGTTTCATTTAATACCGAACGTTATTAATTTCTCATCTACTACGCCTTCCCCTCAACAACGCGAAGGCATCGATCTACTTTCTGTAGGTGATATGGTAGACAGCATCAAGAATTTTAGTGGGCTGATAGATACCTTCCAAAAAATCACACGAACACGAGATGATATAACATTGCATCTAGTAGGTGGAGGGTACGATCTAGAAACCTTAATAGCTAAAGCCGAAAAGATAGGACTTCTAAACACGCGTATCATTTTTCACGGCAGACAGCCACAAGAGTATGTGCTAGAACAAATGCCATTGGCAGACATCTACATTAACAATAGTAGAACCGAGACATTTGGTATGACCGTAGCGGAGGCAGTAGTTTCAGGTACGCCAGTTATCACTACCAAATGCGGCGGACCACAAAGCTTTTTTGACCAACGCATGGGGATAGAAATAGAAGTGGATGATAATAGCGAATTAGAAAACGCACTGAACACTATGTTAGTGGAGTATTCCCAATACGATCTTAAGGAAGCTGCTGAAGAATTGAAGCACAAATTCTCGTACGAAACTGTAGGCAGGCAGTTTGTAAGCATGTATCAAGAAGTGCTTGATAAGGCCTAACACCGCTATTGGGCAAGATATTTGTACCAAACGCCCAAATAAGCTGTTTATATTTACGAGCCTATGTACATATCGCTACATAAAAACCTAAAATGGATCTTACTCCTACTGATTGCCGTAGGCCCACTATTGCTATCGGGGCAAGCCTTATCGAAAAAAGCACAGAAGCTTTATGAAGAAGGTAGGGAACACCTTAATTGGGATCGCTTTGCTGAGGCAGAAAAGTCCTTGCTTCAGGTAACAGAATTAGAGCCACAGTACTTAATGGCCTACAAGCAATTACTGCTTACCCAAATAAAACAACTAGCCTACGATAGAGCCTATGCCACGGTAAGCCGCATTAAAACGTTGCAACCCAATGATGTAGAAACCAATTTCCAATTGGCTAAATATGCTTTTGCCAGTGGGAAATATGATCAGACACTAGAACACGTCAAAGACTACTTGGCTGCTGGAACTCCACATCCTAAACGACAAGTAGAAATAGATCTACTTATTCGCAACGCCACTTTTGCTGCTAAAGCTAGTAAGCAACCATTCTTGTTCAAACCCTATGAATTACCCTATAACATCAATACGGAACTTCGTGAATACTACCCTGTAGTAAGTGCCGATGGACGGTATCTTTACTTTACTAGGCAAGAGCGATTATCGACAGGGGAACTGCATGAAGAACTCTGGTTCAGCGAATGGCAGAAAGGGGAATGGTCGATACCATATAAGCTGAACAAGCGAATAAATACCCCAGCTAATGAGGGCGCACCTTCGCTTACAGCCGATGGCAAATACCTTTACTACACGCAATGTGAATTAGATGAGGGATTTGGTGGCTGCGACATCTATAGAGTTCAGCGAATAGGCAATAATTGGGGACCGCCCGAAAACATTGGACCTACCATTAACACTAAAGCCAAAGAGACTCAACCCAGCTTATCAGCCGACGGGCAATATCTTTACTTTGCTAGTTCGCGACCTGGTGGCTTTGGAAAAATAGATCTTTGGGTAAGCAAAAAGCAAGATGACGATACTTGGGGTATTCCTACCAACCTTGGTCCTAGTATCAATACCCCTGGCATGGATGAACGTCCCTTTCTGCACCCCGACGGACGAACACTTTATTTTGCGAGCGATGGACATCCTGGCTTTGGCGGATTAGATGTTTTCTTCACCAAGAAAGAATTCGGGAAATGGACCACCCCCACTAATATGGGACCACCATTAAATAACTACAATGACCAAACTGGCCTTACCGTATCTACTGATGGCGGAAAAGGCTTTTATGCAACAGGAGATTTCGTACTGGGTAACGACTTGAACATTTACGCCTTTGATATGCCAGAACATGGTCGCCCTGAAGAGAGCATCATACTTTATGGAAAGGTAACTGATGCCATCCATCAAAATGGATTAATGGCAACCATACAGGCCAGTGACAAAAAAAGTGGCGAGCTACTTTACCAAACCCAAACTGACGACAATGGGTCTTTCGTACTCAGCTTACCTTCAGAACGCGAAGTGACCATAACCACCATAAGTAGTGGATTTCTTCTGAAGGAAGATGAGCTAAAAGTGAACGCCAAAACGGTACCGCTCAAAATAGATCTTCAGCCGCTACAAAAAGGGCAAAGCCTTGTGCTCAACAATATTTACTTTGCCAAAAATGAAGCTGATATATTGCCAAGCTCAATAAATGCCTTAGCTCAACTACATCGGTTCTTAAAGGCTAACCCAAAAACAGGCATTGAGATAGAAGGTCATACAGACAATACTGGAACTCCTACATTCAACCTAAAACTATCGCAAGCACGGGCCAAGTCGGTTCACGATGAGTTGATAAAAATGGGCATATCCTCATCTCAACTACAATTTAAAGGCTATGGCGAAACCCGACCAGTAGCAGAAAACACTACTGATAAAGGCCGTGCTATGAATCGTAGGACCCAAGTAGTTATACTAGATCTATGATATTATCTCACCCGATTTAGTATTTGCTGATACGTTTCCCGCATCGTATTTTTAGTGAATACAAAGATCGACCATGAAACACCTGCTATTTTTAGCCTTCCTTAGTAGTTTAAGCCTACTCTCTTGTACTTCCGACCCATATGCTGATGTGACTTGGCAAAACATGGAGAAAGACTTACAGACTAAATTTATTCTGGTAGAAAATGGAAATACGGTAGAGATACCAGAAGGACACTTCATTTTTGAAGGAACACTATCACTAGAAAGTAAAGAGAACGTTACCATAACCGGCCAAGGGATGGATAAGACTTTCCTTTCTTTTGAAGGGCAAACTGCAGGTGCTGAAGGAATAAGAGTAGACAACGGAAGTAATATCACGTTAGAGAACATGACCTTACTTGATAGCAAAGGCGACCTCATAAAAACGCGTCGTGTAGATGGACTAACGTTCAGAAATTTAAAAGTAGAATGGACTGGTGAACCCAACGAAGATAATGGTGCCTATGGCCTATACCCTGTAGATTGCGATAATGTGATGATAGATAACTGTACCGCAATTGGTGCAAGCGATGCTGGAATTTACGTGGGGCAATCGCGGAATGTTGTAGTAAAGAATTGTACAGCAAAATACAATGTAGCTGGTATTGAAATAGAGAACACCTTGTATGCTGAAGTTTATGATAACTATGCAACCAATAATACAGGGGGCCTGCTAATATTCGACATGCCTGGTTTAAGCCAAAGCGGAGGCTATGTGCGCGCTTACAACAACTTAGTAGAAGGAAATAACTACCGAAATTTTGCCCCTGAAGGGAATATTGTGGGTACAGTTCCTCCCGGAACTGGCATGATGATAATGGGAACTAGTAATGTAGAGCTATTTGACAATCAGGTACTAAATAATAAAACCCAAAGTATGGGTATTGTGAGTTTCTATATGTCGGGCTTTCCTGTGAAAGACAGTACTTATAATCCTTACCCGCAATCCATTTACATCCACAACAACACCTTTAAACGTCGATTTGGGTTACCTTCTTTCAAAAGTGATATTGGTAAATTATTGGCATCTAAATTCTGGTTTAGCACCCCACACATTCTGTACGATGGTATTATTAACCCAGAGGCACTAAAAGAAGACGGGACAATGAAAGCAGAGTATAGCATCTGTTTAAAAGATAATGAGGGACAAACCTTTGCCAATGTAGATGCAGGTAATGATTTCAAGAACGTGAATGAGAATATCACACCATACTTGTGTGAACGTAAGCCAATTGCCAGCAAATAAATAACGAGAATGCAAAGTACCCTACTGAAATGGATGATACCAATTCTATTGCTTGGCATTGCCTTGGTTATTGGTTGTGGGCAAGAGCAAAAACCTGTTGTAGTAGAAGCCACTAATACCCCTTCAGCTAGCTTAGCTCATATCGGTAAGGAGAAATTGAGCGAGTATGGTTTTTTTCAAGGCAACATGGCCGATCAAAGTCCTGTAGCTAGTGTTGTACCTTATGAGTTGAACAGTCCTCTTTTCAGCGATTATGCTCATAAGTTGCGTTTTATACAACTGCCTGATGGGCAACAAGTAGCTTTTAATGAAAAGGAGGTACTGCAATTTCCTGAAGGTACCCACATTGTTAAAACATTCTACTACCCTAACGACTTTAGAGATGAGAGTAAGGGCCGTAAACTGATGGAAACACGTGTGCTTATTAATGAGGCCAGCGGATGGAAGTCGCTACCCTACATTTGGAACGATGAACAGACAGAAGCTTACTTAGAGGTTGCTGGAGATAAAAAGTCAGTTAGCTGGACCCACTACGACGGCAGCCAGCGGGAGCTAGAATACGTAATGCCCAACATGAACCAATGCAAAGGTTGCCATGCATTAGGAAAAGAGATGAGCCCCATTGGCCCATCGGCCCGCCAACTCAATAGAATGATGACCTACCCTGATGGCAGTACTAAAGATCAGTTAGATCATTGGAAGAAGAATGGCATAATAACTGATCTTCCTGAAAAAGAAGCTCGCCCTAAATTGGCAGTATGGAATGACCCAGAAAGTGGAAACTTAGACGATAGAGCAAGGGCTTATTTAGAAATAAATTGTGCCCATTGTCATCGCCCTGAAGGACCAGCAAATACAAGTGGATTATTTCTTACCAGTTGGGAAGAAAACCCTCATAAGTGGGGCGTAAATAAAAGCCCTATAGCGGCAGGGCGAGGTTCAGGAGGAAGATTACACGACATTGTACCTGGTAAACCAGAGGAAAGCATACTCTACTATCGCATGGACAATACTGACCCTGGTGAAATGATGCCAGAATTAGGTAGAAGATTAAACCATGATGAAGGATTAGCACTAATAAAAGACTGGATAGCTAGTATGGACCCTGAGGAATATGAGGGGGTGTATTAACAATGTTTCTCAGCTACAGCTATACTACAAAATGGATACTATACACCTTGTGCATGGTATTATTTTTTTCTTGTAACCAGTACGACTCTAGTTGGGCGAAAACTCTTGATCTAACTTTAATACCCGCTTACAATATTGATCAAGATCAATTGATCTACCAATACTATGAGAAGTTTGGCTTCACCGATATTTGTATTCATCATCGGTCATATTTTATTCTTGAAAACTTCTCACCAACCCAAGAATGGAAAGTAACTCCTATTACTCAAGAAGACCTGTAAAGATTAATTCAATGAATGAAAAGCTTGACCTTCAAACTAGCGATACTCTATCAGTTCAATATGGGTTTAAAGACCTTCACAGTGATATAATGATCAACTCATTCGAGTACAAAAGTGATACGCTATTTGAAAGAAAGCTCTATCTAGGGAACGGATATTATAGAGTTACGGATACTACATTTGAGCTATACAATTCAGTAAAGAAGAGTTTGTACTTTGAGTTCCGTTCTTGTAACTGATATTACGAACGACTTTTTCAAAAGCCTGTAAAACACAAAAACCCTTCCGATATGGAAAGGCTTCTGTATTAGCTTCGCTAAAAACCTAGTTGAGTAAAAGTTTTTCACGAAGTATTTTTTCGCCATGGGTAATGGTAATAAAGTACATGCCCTTGCTCAAGTTCTCATCCAGTTGTACTGGTAAGCTTCTTTCTGCTTCGTTGAATAACTTGTAGCGGTATACTATCTTACCATCTAAGCCAGTGATACTTATTTCTGTTTCGCCCATTAACGGGTTCATTCCCTTAACGTCAATGGTCAAGTTACCATCTATTGTAGGGTTGGGATATACATCTATAGATACTGTAGTGTTCTTACTTCTGTCTACTGCTACTACATCGCTGTACTCGTATGCACCATCAAAGTCTGTTTGCTTTAAACGGTAATAGCTGATGCCTTCCAACGGATCGTCGTCTAGATCTTCGTAGTACAATACCTGCGTACTGTTGCCAGCACCTTCTTGGGTAAGTAGCACTTCAAATTCTTGGCCATCTCTACTTCTTTCAATAGTAAAGAAGTCATTATTTATCTCTGCTGCTGTTGCCCAGTTCAATTGAACTTTATCGCCTTTGTCTTCAGCTGTAAAATCAAGTAGCACTATCGGTAAACCTGTTCCGCTCGTTCCCTCTCCTATTCCGAACTCTGAAAAACTGCTTAGTCCGAAGCGTATCGCATAGCCTCCTGCCACTAATCGGCCAGCACCATTTTCGGCGCTTAGTGTTCCACCACCATCGCTCCAATCTGCTCCATTTAGTGAACCGTCCCCTCTTTTCAGAATACCGAACTCATTGTCTGTTAATCCTCCAAAATTGGCTGTGAATAATTGGGCACTATATGTTCCACCACTTGGCTGACTGTTTGGGGTAATTGTCCAAGTACCGGCTGTATTGATACTCGTATAAGTTATCTGTGCATCGGTGGCAGTCATGTCACCATCTACGTGGTTTGCTAACGAACCGAAGCTGGCCGTTATGTTACTTACTCCGGTCATGTTACCGTTAACTATGTCTGCTC
>CAYGTK010000159.1:0-9858 GCA_964352775.1 uncultured Chitinophagaceae bacterium | reverse complement strand
CTGTAGATAACCCTTTTGCCCAACCGCATTAATAATTCTACATTCACCGCTATGGATGCTTTTGTAGCGGGCTATATATTGGGCTTTGCCTTTATTGTATTTATCGGTCCTGTGCTGTTCACTTTAATACAGGCCACTTTGCAATGGGGCTATAAGGTAGGCATGGGCGTTGCGCTAGGTATTATCGTAAGCGATGTGATAGCGGTAGTGCTTTGCTACTATGGCGCGGCTATGTTGTTTCAAGATAAAGAAGTGCAATGGTATATCGCCCTAGGCGGTGCAGCTCTGCTAACTGCTATGGGTCTAAAATACCTCATAGCTCCGCCCGACCCACATGCCGAACAAATAAAGCCTGGAAATAGACAGGTGTTAGCTGCATTTATCAAAGGTTTTCTGGTAAACGGGGTTAACCCTTTTGTATTCATAGTTTGGATAGGAGTGATAGGCACAGCAGGACAGAAGTATGGCTACGATGCCGATTTGTGGCTTTACCTAACAGGGGCATTACTAGCCATATTTATTAATGATGTAGCCAAAGTGTTGTTAGCCCATTACATCAAACCATTCTTGAAAGGAAGGGCCTTAGAGTATATCTACCGTGGGGTAGGGGGGCTGCTGGTAGTTTTTGCCGTAATACTAGTAGTGCGCGTTTGGATAGATCAACACCCAGCAGCTTAAGTTATCTATCTGCACAATGCACGCAGCGGGTACTTTCGGGCATATACATTAATCGGCCTATTTGAATAGGGTTTTTACAGCGGCTACAGATACCAAAATTCTCATTACTCAAATTCGTGAGGCTGGCCTCTAGCTTCCCCACTTTGGTTTTAGCCTTCTCTAGCGCAGCTTCTACCACACTCTTGTTATTAATGGCATCCATACGGCTCACACGGCCAATAGCGTTCTCTGGGCTAATAGGCTTGGTCTGCTCCTTCATCTCCACAATACTGGCCTTCATCTTCTCTATTTCGGCCAGTATCTTGACCTTGATCGCCTTCTTATCAATTGTGCTCATGTTTTAAATGTAGCACTATTAATAAAAACATGCTTTCAGGATAGAAATAAACAATATTCTGGTTGATTACTTTAGCTATAATCCCCAAACAAAGTGCCCCCTAGCAACTAGCTAGGGGACACACCCAGGGCTACCTAGGCTACGGTATGTGCTTGTTTAATGTCTTTTAATACTTCATCAATTTCCCGCCACCAAGCTTTTCGGCGTGGTGGTATACTTCAAATAGATACATACCCTGTTTCACCGCATCGCTGGTGATGGTAAGGCGATCGGTATTAGTGGCTTCGGTAGTTTCTACCAATTGCCCAGCTAGGTCGTATATGCGAAGTTCAAGCTGGTCGTATACTTGCTCTAGTTGCAGAGTGGTTTCGTTGGCGAAAGGGTTGGGGTAAACCAACAGTTCTTCGCGGTAAGCTTCTTCCACGCTGATGATGATAAGGCCATCATTTAATTCGCCAATTACGTTGCGGGTAGTGTTGGTGATTATCGGCGGGTTGAAGTCGAAATAGATACCTGCACGGTTCTCTATCACGGTACCTAGGGCATTGCTATCTACTTGGCTCACGCTGAATTTCACGAAGCCGTTACTTCCAGCTTGGTTAGCCCCGCTATCAGGCAGGGCGATCGGGTCAAAAGTCCATTGCAGTACATTGCGGCCGAACATCTGGAACTGATATGGGTGGCTGCTTGCCCCACTCACCACGGTAGCCATATCAAGGTACTGTGAAAGCGTATCCCTTATTACCACCCTAAAGGCCGTATCAGTACCCGTGTTCTGGAATCGGATACGGTATTGCAGATCTTGCTCTTTGGTGATGAATCCGTCAGCACCGATGCCTTTAGGGAATGGGGCTTTATCATTAGGGTCGTAGCTACCAATTATCTCTTGGCAATCGCGACTGATGAACGGCTCTTCTGGCTCTTGTGGAAACTGCACCACGTAGCCCAAACTCACATTACCACTACCATCATCGCCACAAGCTTCCACTGATGCTAAGGAGAATTCCTTCCAAGGATGGCTGCTAGATTGGGTAGCACTAATGGTATAGGTCCTTCCATTATCCGGGCGCTTATCTATGAATACTTCACCTACATTGAAGGTTTTGGTAAAGCTGGTTAACATTACGTTATCTTCAATAATGGTGATGGTTGAGGGCACACTTGTAGGTCCACCATTGTTGATGACCCGCAATTCCACCGTACCGCTATCCACCTTGCACTCGCCCTCACAAACCAAATCACTACCATCCCAAGTAGGGGTGGGGAAGCAAATGGTGTCGGGGTAAATGCGGGCTTCAATGCACATGCTTTGGCCTAGAATGGTTTGAGTGCAAGATGAATCAATATGAATACCTATGCGGAAATCATCACAGTAATTGATAGCTACATTTCCCAGATCAATTTTATACTTGCTTCCTCTCAAGGCAGTAAACCCAAGCTCAGATTGATAGATATATGCGTACTTGGGTAAACTTAATTCTATGTACGCGCTGTCGGCAACAGCAGTTCCTAAATTGCAATACTGAATATTATAATCAATGTAGGCACATCTACGAACAAATGGAGCGGATAGGTCGACAGTCATGTATGGACATAAACCACCTACCTCAAAAGGTATATCTACCGTATCGGTTTGATAAAGCGTATCGCTATTTACCAAGAATGGAATGATTGAACAATTACCATTTTGATAGTAAGGTGAAGGGTAGTTTAGGTTGACAGAGTATGAACCAGTATCTAGTTCTATGGTGTAATTACCCTTACCATCCGTTTGTGTAAAAAAGGATTGTCCTTGTTTTGAGGCTTCAATGATTACCCTGCTAGGGCTATAATCGCTAGAATCTAGTTGGCAATTTGGGTTTATCTCCGCATATATGTTACCACTTAGCTTATTGGGATAAACAAAGCCATTTTTATCTAGTTTAATTAGTACTATATCCCAAAAGTTATTGTTGTTAGGAACTGGAGAATATATAGCAGGAATAATGGCACCACCGTCGCTAGTTACCTCAAAATCCAGCGTAGGTGTATAAGCACCTTGAAAAATGGTATTTGAACTGTTTACCAAAAGCTCTCCATCACTATTTAATCTGATAAACTGTATATCATTATAGAAATAGAGGAAAGCACTTGTGGGACCTATACTATTGTTTCTTAAGGCTATGTGAATCAAATCCCCGTTAGGCGCTTCCAGTAATCTGGGTTGTTCTCTAAAACCAACATACTGGTGCATTACATCAGCGTAGGTTAGATATGATGTTGGAAATTCTTTGCTTGTCCAAAGGGTGTCTCCGGTTTCAGTGTCATATTTTATTAGCAAAGTATCTTGGCTTCCACTTGGTCCGACTTTATACGCCAGGGCATTTCCATCCCTAAGCTTTTCAAGCATATAGTTCTCGGCTGAACCTAACCACGAATATCTGGTAGAGTCAATAAGTATTGGATTTCCTAAAGAATCAAATTGCCCAAAAAAATCTGATACACCATAAAAGCTATTGTTTGGTCCTGATAATACGGATGGTAAGTAGGGGTGGATGTAAAAACGTGATAAAGAATCTGTTGGCACGGATGTGGTAGGTCCAGGCCAAAAATCATCAGAAACAATTCTTTTAAAATAATACTTTAATTTACCTGATGAGTCAATTAAACTAAAGTGTAAGATTGTATCTCTACTAGTACTAGGTGGCCCCCCAGGGCTAGAACCTGATAGGGCAATACTGATTATACCACCATCACTAAGCGGAATAACTGGATGGTAACAAAAGGCATTGAAGGTATCCTTATAGTGCCACACTGAATCTCCGGTTTCATCTACTTTCACAATATTATGTGTTCCACTCGTAGGTTGATACAGATATTGAAAAAAAACGGAATTATCCCTTCCAGCTGTCATCATGCAACCATAACTTCCAGAACCCCCTTCAATTTCTCCATAAACTCGCCTCCATAGCTCTACCCCTTGTTGATTTACTTTTATCAAAAACCATTGTCGGTTGGAAACAAGAAAATAATCTTCGAACCGACCTTGAATGACGTAGTTGTTGTCCGTTGTCCTTTCGATGTTTTCAACTATGGGATTGGTGAACGATAAATCGTGACCTGGAAATGAATCATTCAGATCCACAATCCACCCCTGCCCAAAAGCATTCCCACACAGCATCAAAAACAAAGCGAATAAAGTCAGTTTCAAAGTTCTCATAGTAATAGTATTAGCATGTTCTATTTTATCACGATACAAACTTGCAGCTATCTCATCAGCATAAAAAGGACAAATTATTGAAGTTGTCCAAAAAATAATGGTGATTATAAGGTAAATATGCTATTTTAATTGCGCCTGCCGCTAGGCAGTGTCTGAAATATTTAGTTTTGTGGTCTGATAAAAAAGCTATATGCAAGATACTAAGCTGATACAAGTATGTGCTACCCTAAGTTCTACACAGTGGACTGCCCTACGCGATATGGTACACTCGCCCTATTTCAATAAAAATGAGCATGTGGTGGCCTTGTTTGTTTATATCGATAAGCAATATCCTGCCCTACGGCCGAGTAAGTTAGCTAAGCAGGCGGTGTGGCAGGCACTATATCCGCAGCAGACTTTTGATGATTTGAAGCTACGGCATATCTCGTCGTTATTGTTTAAGGTGGTAGAGCAGTTTATAGCTATAGAGGGAATGCAGCAGCGGCCCAGTGCTATGCAATTACAGCTAATGGAGTATTACCGCAAGCAGCAGCTGCCCAAGCATCACCGCACTATTACTAGACAAGCCAATAAGTGGCAACAAGAGTTAAACCAACCCGATGAGTATGATAGGCAGGCGGTGTTGGAGTATTACCAAGAGCTGGAACTACAAGCCCTAGCGCAAGGTCAACCTGCGGAATATATTCAAGAGGTAAATACGACTTTAGATAATTTGTACCTGGCCCAAAAGCTGAAACTGGCCTGCGGTATGTGGAGCTATCAAAATGTACTGAAGAAGGAATTTGACTACACCCTGATTGATGAAATAGTGGGGTATTTAAACGTACATCCGCCAACGGATGCTTTAATTAATAGCTACTACTTGGCCCTGCTTACTTTGAAAGAAGCGGAGGACGAATCTCATTTTACAGCTTTACAACAATGTTTAGCCAATAACGCAGAGCAGATGCCATTGCAAGAATTACGTGACCTATACGTGCTGGCGCGGAACTATTGCATTAAGCAATTGAACACGGGTAAGCGCAAGTATATCAGCCAACTGTTTGAGTTGTATAGGTCGGGATTAGAGAGTGGCTCATTATTGAACGATGATGGCGGGTTAGATGGATCTGCCTATAAAAACATAGTAGCCGTTGCCTTAAACCAAAAACAGTATGAGTGGACCGAACACTTTTTGAATAACTACTCTGATAAATTAACAGAAGAACAACGAAGCGATTTTTTGAACTACAACCTAGCCAAGCTTTATTTTGAACAGCGGCAATTTAGCGAGGTGGTAGGCCAGCTTAGCCAAGTGGATTATAAGGATAGGTCGATAGCATTAGATGCCCGAACCCTGCTGTTAAAAACGTATTTGGAAATGGGTGAGTACGAGGCCCTAATAGCCATGATAGATAGTTTCCGTCAGTTTATCCGTAGGCATAAGGCCTTGGGTTATCATACCAAGAACTATAGAAACTTGTTGAAGTATACCCGCCAAGTAGCCGAACTGCCACCAGGCAACACAACTAAGCGCATGCTCGTGAAAAAACAGATAGAAGAAGAGAATGATCTTACTGAAAAGCAGTGGTTGCTAGCTAAGTTGGCTTAAGGTGCGTTAAACTCGATAATGGAGAAGAAGTAATTATAATTCGCTCCGCCAGATACATTGGTTACCTCCATTTTATCTCCGGCCGCCAGCCATATGGGGTTGTGTAAGCTTCTTGATGAAGTAGAGGCAGTAATACCTACTAAATAGGCAGACCCATCTCCTGAGAAGACACGAAGACCAGGGTTAGAAGCGGCTATAACATAAAAATCGAGGGAACTGCTTTCTAGAACAACTGATTCCACTTTCCAAACCTTGCCTACAGGCACAGTGCCTACAGTTACGGTGGTGCTTGGCGTCACGTCACTACTAAAGGTAACTACGCGGTTAAAGGTTAATCCCTGTGAAAAAACTTGTGAAGTAGTGAATACTAGAAGGGCGAGTAGTAAGTATCTCATAATAGTAAGTTGAGGCTAATTTATTTAGGGTGCGTTAAATTCCAAAATAGAAAGGAAATAACCATAGGTTTGAGAGGAGGAGAAGTTCTCTATTTCCAAAACATCCCCCGCTTTGAACCACGTAGCTTGTATTACAGCAGAGCTTGTAGTACTACCAGGTCGAGGAGAAATTGTACTTGAGCCACTAGAGATAAATATCCTATTACCTAACGGACTTATCCAATACATGTCTACCACACCATTCTCAAAGGCAAAGTTCTCCAGCTTCCACACTTTTCCGGCAGGTACAGTCATACTTACCACATTACCTGGTGGAATGTCTTCGCCAAGTGTAAGTACTTGACCAAAGCTTAAGTTTTGTGAAAAGGCAGTAAGAGAAAACAGAGATAGCAGGCCTACAAAAATGATCTTCATAAAGTGGGGTTGATGGTTATTAGCTTATAGGAACTTATTACGGTGCGTTGAACTCAATAATAGAGAACATACATTCGTGAGTTGAGCTACTGGCAATATTGTCTACTTCAATAATATCACCTGCTTTCATCCACATTGCTCGGAACTGCGCTCCTGATGACGTGTTTCCTGTAGGGGCGAAAATACCGTTAAACCCATCCCCAATATAGACCCTTACACCATTTGTTGATACGAAATAACAATCTAATACATTACTCTCAATGGCTGCATTCTCTAGCTTCCAAACCTTACCTGCAGGTACTGGGCCGATAGTAAAAGTGGTTCCGGCCGCTACTGATCCAGCTGGTGTTAGCACTTGGCTAAAAGTTAATCCTTGAGCAAACACTCCTACCGATAATAACAACATAGATGCAATAAATAATGAACGCATAGCTAATTTTTTATGGAAGGCTAAAATACAGATTTACGATCAGATGAAGCGATCAGAATTTGGGTGATTATTACATGTTAGAAACGTAGATTTTAACTGCTATTGGTGGTCTATTAGTCAAATTAGCTAACGTATTTTTCAGAAATTAAACTAACTGAAGGGAAGTGTACAATATCTAAAATTGTTGGGCCATAATTTAGGTGTCTATCGAAAGCTTAGCAAGCAGTTTCTTGCACTTATGCTTAAAAGCATTGGTATTCCTGTTCATCTGATGTTCCATGCAAGTGCGCAATTCGGGAATTATCTCTGGGTGCTTTTTTGTTAACTGGAACAATAGCGATAAGGCCCATGATTTAACGCCTACCTTCAATTCGTCGTCGTTCAGTAGTTGGAAAGAGAGGTCTAGCGCATGGCCTTCTTGCTCTTCTGGTATACCTGCTACCAGCCAATATTTCACAAAGCTTCGTTTGAAACTGGTGTGTGTTATCTCTTCCGACTTTTTCCATAGAAAGGGCAATGCATTTCGTAAGTATGCTTTGTTATACTCACCAAGATCAGAAAGCAACCAACTGAAGCGGCTGGCTACTCTAAGGTCTTTCTTTAAACAAACACTTAGCGTTTCAATAGCATACTGGTTCTCTATTATTTGCTTAGTCAAATTCCTGCGGGTAGTAGCGCTGCTTTTAGGTAGCTCATCAATTAATACTTGTACGAATTGTTTGGCGTTCATTATTTAACAATAACTGAAGTTGAAAGTAGTTAGTTTTTTGAACCTCGCGATAATTGCAATAACTATTCCTGCAAGCAGGCTATGGCTACTGCTATTCCACATTTTTACCTTTCTTCGCACTTACTAAGTAGATAACAATGGTTGCACAAGCAATAGGGTTGGCTTTAATATTGGTGTTGGGCTATTTGATAATAGCATTTGCGCAAGTACACATTTGGATAGACGAAGCAGGTATTCGCGTACCCCCCCCCCGCCGATTGGTAAACAAGGTAAAGGAGATGCCTCACAATGAACTGCTGAAGATAGAAGCCACACAATTAGAAGAGAAGGGTAAAACAAAAGATGCTATTCGGTTTTATTTGGCCGATGCCACTACCTATGAAGTAAGCTTCCCTAACACTACTAAGCGAGATAAAGTACTGAACGACATGGATGCCTCAGAGCATTGCATTGCCCCTATCGTTAGGCTGTAAAAGTCTTAATGATCATCCTTAATTCTGGAATAGTCTAGATATATACCCAGGTTTTTTTCATTTCTACTACAGGCGATCTTTGCTTTGGGGAAAGTAGAAGCTGTACATAAAGGATGTGAAAATGTGCTAATAACACTATTGAATTAATTATTTAGTTAATTCAACTTATAAATAAGAATAAAAATCTTTAGAAAATTTATATAGATTTATAGAAACTACCGTAATGTCAACTCAACCAACCAGTTCGCAAGGAAGACCTATGCGTTTAAGTTTACGTGTGCAAGGTTTCACCTTACTTATTCGCTCTTTACTTCCCATTTGGTTAGTGCTTTTCCTTATTACGTTTACCTACAAAAGCACTAGTTATCAAGAGAATAAGAAGATATACAACATCATGTACCATGAGGTAGAGGTGCTGGAAGGTAGAGTTCTAGCCCTGCAATACCAAATTGATGGACTAACCAAAAACTACGACAAAACAGTTCAGCAGTTGCTGATAGTTAAAGCTGAGCTTGAACTATATATTGACAACCAAGAAGATAAGGCAAAAGCTTTTTGGGCGGAAATGAAAAAGGCGGCCATTGAACAGGGGCGTGACTTTGAGAAGTTTAAAAAGTTTGTGCTTAAACAGTTGTACAGCTATTTGGCGATAGTAAAGAAGGTAGTACTCAAAATAAAGAACTACATATATGAACTGATCGACTTTAAGGACCAGATACTAAAATTTGCAGGCGACTTAAAAAAGGCCGTTGAACCGCTAAATAGCATAATTAAGGCGATAGACAAAATAGATGTGTTAGGGGTTTTTGATGCTTTTACCATTGATTTTCCTACGCTGCCTAGCTTTCCTGCATTTCCAGTTATAGATTGGTCTGTGCTTAAGCCTGACTTAACGCCAATAATAGAAGAGGCCAAAGGAATGAATGCAGAAGCAATGAAGCGACTTGATAGCTTAAAAACCACATTTGATGATCTGGCCCAACTACCCGAGCTTTCTACTGAATTTGTACAGGTAGATACGATAACGGAGCGTTTTATCGATCCTTTGGTGAACATGTTCGATATTCTAGTAGCCTACAAGGGCGATCTTGTACAGGCTTCTAGCTTAATAAATTATGAGCTTCTTGAGCGTAAAGCCGCTATGAAACCGTGGGCCGTGGTTTTGGGGTGGAGCTTAGTAATATGGCTTGTACTAGCCTTTATAGCCTATTTATATCAATTGAAGTACAACCTTACATCTGCACTAAGGATGCTTGCAGGAAAAGAGCCTGGGCCGCACCCTAATCAACAATACTAATTAACCATGACTAAAATTACCCCAACCTGCATAGTCTGCTTTTTACTAATAGTATCCGCCTTTTTTGCTAGTTGCGATGATAGGAGCAAAATACAAGTAGAAGAAAGCAAAACACTGTACACTTGCATGTGCGATACCCTTTCCGTAGCTAGGGCAATTACCAAATTTCGAGAAAATGTGGAGTCTGTATATCCCGAGGTAGATCCTTTTTTACTGCACACAAACCCTTGTTACCTAGAGTTGCTATTAACCAAAAAGCGAATGGACAGCATATTGGCACACCATGCCATTGAAATTAGAAAGAACAATGAAGC
>CAYGTK010000158.1:0-9895 GCA_964352775.1 uncultured Chitinophagaceae bacterium | reverse complement strand
GGAAATACCTAAAGTGGTAAGCATTCTCGACTCTATTGGTAACGATATTGACATAAAAGTACTGTTTATAAATACCAAGCATTTGTTAGATGACTATGAGAAAGACGGTAAAACCCCCATATATAAAGAGGATGAGAAAAGCTTGAACGCCTGGCCTGATTTCATCGAGAAGAATAAAATGACAAATCCTAAGTGGTGGAACTTGGCTGATCAATATGCACATAATCGTTTTAGAGAAGAGTGGGATATTAAGAGCACCCCTCGCCCGTTCTTGCTTGATAAGGACAAGAAGATATTAGCTAAACGCTTTGGTTACGAGCAAATGAGCGAGTTGCTTTACGAATTTGAAAAGATGCGTAAAGAACAGGAAGAAAAGAAGGAAGGAAAATAAGCTCTACTCCGTTTCTCTTGCTTGAAAACCCAAGGATACAGAATTGATACAGTAGCGTAATCCTGTTGGTTCTGGTCCGTCTGGGAATACATGGCCTAAGTGACCGTTACAGCGGGCACAAACTACTTCTACCCTCACCATCCCATAGGCTCTATCTTCTTCTTCCAATACATGGTTATCAATAAAGGTGTAGTAACTAGGCCATCCCGTACCCGACTTGAATTTTGTATTGGAATCGAACAAAGGCAAAGCACATCCTGCACAGGTATATATACCATCCTCTTTATTATCCCAATACTCACCAGTGAATGACCGTTCCGTGCCTTTTTCGCGTAGTACATAAAATTGCTCTTTGGTCAGTTTGGCTTTCCATTCTTCTTCGGTAAGTACCAATTGCTCTACTGGTTCATCATCTCCACCGTGGTAAATGTGTGCGTGTGTAGAATGTTCAGTACTACTATTCGTATCGTTAGCATAGCTACAAGCTAGTATCAAAAATGAAGCTGGAATTAGTAGGGTGATAAAAGCTTTCATAGTTTCTGTTTTGTGATAAGAACAACCACAAGTGGCAGAAAATTGTTTCACATGTGTGGCTAAGGGTCAGCTAGCCTACACTTTTATCACGGTTGATAATGAACTGCTTAAGCACAGTTGCCACATCCTCTAGTGCTTTTTCTTCTACAAACTGAGGCACGTCAAGTCTGGTATGGTAAGTAGGGTCAACCTTATCAGTACGCTGACCAAGAATGGTAAGCGCTGGAATACCATTACGCTGAAGACTAGCACCATCGGTAGCACCAATAGGTAGTGCTATCTTTTTATACTTCGTATTAACTGCCTTAAAAGCCGACTCCATCTCGATAATTAAAGCGGGAGAGTATTTGGTTAACACCATAGGCTCTTTGGTAACTATGGTCAAGTGTTCGGCATCTTTAACCCCATCCAAGTTAAGACAGACTGTATTGGCTTGTTTTAGGTGTGCTGCATATGTCTTTGCATAGGCCTCTGAACCTCGTAATCCTATTTCCTCGCTACCAAAGCTTATCACTTTTATACGGGTGCGCTTAAGTCGTGCTGTAGCAAAGTGCCTTCCTACAGCTGTAGCTATAGTTATACCTGATAGATTGTCTTGCGCACCTGGAACGGGTTTATCGCCATGAATATCAGCTAGTGTAATGGTGGTAGGGCTAATGAGTAGAATGATGATCCAGATAGTAGGTAACCACGCCCCAAGATAACCTCCATGTTCTGCGGTGGCACTAAAAAAGCCTACAGTTAAAAATGCAGGTATAATGAGCGCTATTATAAACCCAGCAACAACAGTGAGTATCACTCCAGGGTTCTTCAATTTCCACCACCATTTAAACTCCATGGCGCTATCCATGTGGCCTGATATTATAATGGTGGAATGCACTTTTTCCTTAGGCTCTATAGTACCTATTACATTCCGAGAAGTCGCTTTCCTAAATAGGCCATCTAACCAGTTCTGATAGGTAACAAAATGACCTAAGTATAGGATGGAATTAAGCAAGCCGATTATAAAAGCAAAGAATGGTGAGACCCAATACAAAGCCAAAGCCAATAAAGCAAAGCCCACAAAGTATTTCAGCGAGCCAAATTTAGCTTTTGGTCGTATCTCGAACTGCTGTATTTCGGTAGTGTCGCAAAAAGCAGCAAATACCGTGTTAATGTACTCTTGAGCGCGCGTTTCTGCATCACTTCCAGCAGCCCTGCCACCGAACCGATCGATAATCTCTTCGATCAGCTTTTTCATCAACTAGCGTACTATAAACCTACGAGAAATGGTAGTTCCCTCTACTGTAACCGATACAAAGTAAACAGCAGCAGATAAGCCTGAAACATCTACCGTTTTAATTCCAGCCACATGCTCGAAAGAACGAACTTGGCGACCATACATGTCCATGATAGCAACTTCTTCTGCCTGAAGACTTCCTAAGCTGATGTTCAATGTATTGCTTACTGGGTTAGGGTAAAGGTCAATAGCATTGTTCAAATCAACAATGGCTATACTTACATTGGTCGTGTCTTGAGGCTCTTGGTTCAAGGTAGTATCTCTACCACACTGCAAAATAGCTAGACCAGAACGGAAATTCACTAGATTAGAACGCATAACAGCAGCTTGTTCAGGTGAAAAGGCTACTTGGCAACGTTCTTCAGAATAGTCCATGTAATTTTCCCACATATCAGGTAGATCACCTGGTATGGTCTCATCACAGGTGTTTTTGGTAGGAACACAGCCAGTAGCTTGTGCATTATTTCCAGAGTTAGGGGTGTCATCAATACCATCATCTTCATTACAATCTACGCCCCCAATTATTGCACCAAAGCCATCGCCCCATAAGTGGCGAAGACCCAAGTAATGGCCAACTTCATGAACTGCAGTTCTTCCTTTATCAGCAATACTTAACATCGGGTCCGAGGCTGAATTTGGATTGTTAGCACCAAATACTTCATAATGAACAGCTACAC
Organism: uncultured Chitinophagaceae bacterium; assembly: GCA_964352775.1. GTDB lineage: Bacteria > Bacteroidota > Bacteroidia > Chitinophagales > CAIOSU01 > CAYGTK01. The sequence goes on along the minus strand of CAYGTK010000158.1, from coordinate 7,014 downwards.
CCTGAAGTTCAGGGCTTGGGGCGGAAGAGCCCATTGGCCAGTTAGCAGCACCATCTGGAGGATAAGCAAAACCTAACACACCTGGAGGGCCACCTACTTCACGGTAATCACAAACCCAAATATTAAGATATTTTTCAGTATCCCATGAATCAGAACCACCAGAACTAGAACGCTTTACCGCATCTTGGTCTCCACCAAATAACGGATTAAATGAAAAATCTACTTCGTTGGTTACCGTTCTTATAATACCAGTAGTTGGATCGCCATTAGGGTCACAAGTAGCCAAAAAGAACTGAATTCCTACATCTGCCTGTAAGCTGTCAAATTCTGGCCTTATCTGCGAAGCATCTGCATTCATTTTCCTGAAGTCTTCATTTAAGACCTTCATTTGATCATACACTATGGAGTCTGCTAAGTTTTGTTCAGGTGTACTTAAATTATGAACTATATGGACTACTACAGGAATCTGATAAATAGTATCCTGTGTACGTTTACCTGTACCTGAAACATTGGCTAACTGTTTAGCTTGCTGAAACACATCATCTATTTGTGTTTTGTAAGCTGGGTTTTCCTGTGACCATTTATAAACCACTTCATCGTATGCACAGCGGTGTACTGTTTGAGCGGAAAGTGTTGCTGAAAATAAGGTGAGTAGAGAGAGTAGTAAAGTAGAGCACTTCATTGATATAGTAATTTGGCTCAAAAATAAACTTTTGGCCTAATACATCAAAAAAAGAAGAGGGAAGAGCTAGCAGCTTAGCCGATCAATTCGTGCAATTTGAAGAACTGCCCAAACTTAACAAACAAGAAGGATTGTGTAAATGCCCAGAATACAGCGCTAACGAACATGTATTGCAACACCCGCTTTCTAGAGCCACCAAATGATAAAGCGATCATTGCCCCACCAATTGGCGATAAGAGTACTGGAGTAAGAAATGCTACGCCAATTAAACCATAACGATTCCACACACGAACCATTTGACGGCTGCGGCGAGTGAATAATCGTCGATTAGTTCTAAAGCGTTTGTTTACCCAATTTCTAATAGGTTCACCAAAGAACATGATCACCAACACGGTGGTCATCATACCTAGAATGGAAAAGATAGCTGATTCCAAAACACTTAAGTCGTTAAGCATGCCCCATATAGGTCCGAATACAAACTTGACCGTGCTGGTCAAATAAACGGAGAGGTACTTAGCTAGTGTTTCTAACATTTTGAGGTGGTGCCTTTCTTATATAAACGAAATCTACATAGAATAGTTTCGTTGTAAAGCGTCCCGAATATACGTCAGAAGTTTACCGATGTCAAGGTGCGGGCGAAATAAATTTTCACTTCACACAATAATACCTCAAAAGTTTAATAATTAGGCTGCTTCAGAAGCTTCAAGCTGGCTTTGTGTTGCACGTTTAGCAGCGAACTCATATGCTCCGAATAAGACAGTGCCGTAGCATAAGTCTCCTAACCAAGTAGTGAGCAAGAACGGTAATGCAGCTACATAGCAGTAAACCAATCCTCCCAATGTAAGGGCATATATCTGGCCGAACATCCACACGCCTAAGTTAGACAACAAGAAGAACGCTAAAGAACCTAGCGATACCCAGCCAAACAAGGCAATACCTTGCTTAGCAGGCTTGCTATTTTGATAGCGGCGTAACATTGGCCCCCAAATTACTGGTATAGAGATGGCTACATAGTTGAACAACATCATTTGCCATGCGTAGTGGTCTAAAAATAGAATATCGCTTAAAAGCATACCTACCATTGGAATAAGCCAAGCTACAAATCGGTTTGGGATATAGAACGCTGCAAATAGTGCAATAGCTGCTACAGGCGTGAAGTTGGGCATATGTGGTATACTGCGCATCAATAAGATAACAGCCACTAATAAAATGCCAACGAGTATATGTTTCTGACTTAAGTTCTTCATTCTTCTTTCTATCTAAAATTCCATGCCTTTCTTAGCGCATGGGTTAGTTTTTCCAAAATGCCACAACACCTTATCGCCCGCAGCTAAGACTCTATCGTCCATGCCTTTGGCAGATGCTGTATCGTTAACGCAAAGATACCAAAATGCCTCATCTGTCACAGCAACACCATCAACAGCCACCAACAACTTACCAATACCTGTATAGCTCTTCGTTTTTACGGGTACTTTACCTGAAAGTGATCGCATGGCATCGCTAACTGACATGCCCTTTTTCCATGATATACTATCCAATTCAAGGTCTTGCTTCGAACTATCATTGTAGGCTATAACCAACGACACAAAACCACTTTGAACAGCCTCTCGTTCATCAGTTTTAGGGTCTGATGGAGATGTATCCTTGGTATTGGAAGAACCACAAGACGCTAGAAATAAAGCGATAACTAGAAGTAGCTTTGTTTGCATGCTGTAAATTTAAGCACTGATAAGCAGAATGCCATATCGCTTATTCACAAGCTTATAGTTCCAGAAAAGTATGGAAAGAACCAGTTAAACGCCCCAACATGTCTCTTCGAGTTGATAATATACCCTGGTTCGCAAAGCCCCTGTTCTACTCATGGGCTTATGCTACGGCTATTTCCTTTGTCTTTACATTAAAGTTACACAGACTGCTAACAAAGCGCAAGGTGATCTACTCTACTCCAACCTTACCCGATAGCGCAATATATGTGATCTGGCACGAAGACCTGTTTCACTACTTTTTGTCACAGGGAAAGTATCAGAAACCTTATTTCTGGATGAACCATCCCATTTGGTTCATGAAACCTGTTCATATAGCACTTAATTGGAAAGGAGTGAAAGGATTAGCCTTAGGTAGCTCAGGCCATGGTGGTCAAGAAGCTCTAAAAGAGGTGATACAGAGACTAAAGGAAGGCCATAATACTCTAGTGGCCATTGATGGTCCTGCCGGACCTCCAAAAAAAGCTAAACTTGGTGCTATAGAAATGGCTGCAGCTACAGGCCTACCAATTGTTCCCATTACGTATCACACTAATGGCGAATTCCGCCTAGGTGGTTGGGACAGAAAGCGAGTACCAACACCGTTCACTAGTTGGACAATTAAATACCAAGAGCCCATATATGTTGATCCTAGTGAAAAAACATTGGCAATAGAGAAACTTCAAACAGTTTTAGGATAAGCGAACTATCATTCCTCGTAAATATCAAACTCAGCAGATATAGACTTCATCAGCTCTGAATCAGCAAAATCGCTATCACTCATGGTTGACAACTTGGCTAAGTAACGATCGAACTGGCCATTTTTGAAAATGGTTAGCATTTTACCACCCTTTTCGCACTTAGCCTCGTGCCACACATTTGGGGGAACTGTTATAGTATCACCTGCTTTAGCAATAATGGTTTCATCATCAAATATCAACTCCACCTCTCCTTCTAAAATGTAGAATACCTCCGTCATTATTTTGTGATGATGCCTTGCTAAGTGAAACCCAGGCTTTATGGTGTCTTCCATAAAACACAATTCGCCATTAGTATCGTCAAAGGATAATTTGATGAAGCAATGGTCTTGGCTATAATTATAGTTTTCTCCTTCGCCGTTACGGATAGTTTGTTGTGCTTTCATAGTGTAGGTATGTAATTAAGTGTTATCAAAGATCTGGATAAAATAATAACCATTCTTGAAACTTAGCACCTTTCGCTAACCCCTCACTTCTAAAAATTTTAGAAGTAATTGAGCAATACTGGCTAACAGTTAGTCTCCACCTCGGCAGTCATAAAGCTATCTACCTCTTTTACCATATCTACACTACCAATAAATATCGGGGTGCGTTGGTGAAGGTCAGTTGATTCTATATCTAGAATTCGATTTCCACGGCAGTCAATAGCCGTACCACCTGCTTGCTCAATGATGAATGCAAGTGGGTTACATTCGTACATCAGGCGCAATTTACCTTCGGGATGGCTTGCGGTGCTTGGGTACATGAAGATGCCGCCTTTAATGAGTGTGCGATGTACATCGGCCACCATACTACCAATATAGCGCTGACCATATGGACGAGATTCCTCTGGCACTATCTGCTGTGCCCATTTGATATACTTCTTCAGTCCACTTGGGAATTTCTCGTAGTTACCTTGGTTGATACTGTAGGTAGTGCCTGTCTGCGGTATCTTAAGATCTGGGTGCGAAAGGCAGAATTCACCTATACTTGGATCTAGTGTAAAACCGTTAACGCCATAACCTGTGGTATATACCAACATGGTACTACTTCCGTAGATAACATAGCCTGCAGCTACTTGCTCGTGACCAGGTTGCAAAAAGTCACGAACGCTGGTTTCAGCGTCTAAGTCTATTTTACGGTAAATACTGAATATGGTACCAATAGAAACGTTCACGTCAATATTGCTACTACCATCCAATGGATCGAAAAGCACTACATACTTGGCCTTTTTACTTATCTCGTCATTAAATATCAACTCCGTATCGTTCTCCTCCGATGCAATTGCCGAACACTCGCTACCAGCACTCAAAGCTGATATAAGCGCGTCGTTTGCATACACATCCAACTTCTTCACTTCCTCGCCATGTACGTTGTTGCTTCCTGCTTCGCCTAATATATCTACTAGGCCTGCTTTGTTCACCTCGCGGTTTATCACTTTAGCAGCTAAACCAATATCGCGCAATAGTGCTGCCAACTGCCCCGTAGCATTAGGGAATCCCTTTTCCTTCTGAATAATGAATTCGTCGAGTACAACTACTTTTCCCATGTTCATCATGATAGTAAAAATTTGAGACGACAAATATCGGAAATATTTCCCTCGTGGAATTGTACACAAGGGCTATCTTTACCAACCAGTTATGCAAGCTAGTGATGTAACCATACGACCCGCGGTGAAAACCGATATGCGCCTAGTGCTTCGGCACATTCGCAAGTTGGCTGATTATGAGAATGCGCCTGAAGAGGTGTTAGTTACCCTGAAAGACCTTGAGCGAGATGGTTTTGGCTACAACCCACTGTTTCATGTAACCGTAGCGGAATATAAAGAACGAATTATCGGCATTGCCTTTTACTATGTAGGTTACAGTACCTGGAAAGGTAAAATGCTATACTTAGACGACTTGTATGTAGATGAAGCCTATCGCCGCCGTGGGGTGGCCTCTATGTTGTTAAAGGCCGTATTTGAGTTTGCTAAAAAGATAGAAGCCAAGAAAGTACGCTGGCAAGTGTTAGACTGGAACGAACCAGCTATTGAGTTCTACAAAAAATACCCTGTAGATATGGATGGTGAATGGTTGAATTGTGATGTATCACAAAAGGCAATAGAAACGTTAGTTAAGTAGCTATGAAAGTATTCAAATTTGGAGGGGCATCTATCAATGGTGCTGATGCCATTAGAAACGTGGCTAACATTATTCAAGGTCATGGTGACGAACGCCTAGTAGTGGTAATATCTGCTATGGGAAAAACCACCAATGCATTAGAGGATGTAGTGCAAGCCATATATGATAAGCAGGCGGAAATTGCCATAGAGAAGATAAAGGCCATTGCCAAAGCACACGATGAAGTGGTAGATGGCTTGTTTAGTGATAACACGAACACAATCAGAAGCATCACTGCAGGTATATTTGAACAACTATTTGACATACAACGATTTAATTGTTTAGATGATATTCAGGCTGAGTATGGTAAATTGTATGATCAAATAGTAGGTTTTGGTGAATTAACATCTACTACAATTGTACATCACTACTTGCTGCAACAAGGTCTTCCCTCCTATTGGTTAGATGTTAGAACAGTAATAAAAACAGATGACACACCACGAGAAGGTCAAGTGATGTGGGAGGTTACCCAAAAGCTTTTGGAACAGAAAGTGCGCCCATTGATGAGCGACAAACTGGTTATAACCCAAGGGTTTTTAGGTGGAACGGTTGCAGGTATTAGCACTACTTTAGGTAGAGAGGGTTCAGATTATACTGGGGCTATATTGGCTTACTGCCTGAATGCTGATGACCTTACCATTTGGAAAGATGTAGATGGCGTATTGAATGCCGACCCACGATGGTTCAGCAATGCTAAGTTGCTGGAGAAGATTAGCTATAACGAGGCTTTAGAATTGACCTATGCAGGAGCTACAGTAATTCACCCGAAAACCATAAAACCCCTTCAGCGCAAGCGAATTCCTCTATTTGTAAGGTCGTTCGTTCGTCCAGAAGGCACAGGTACAGGCATAAGTAAGAATGGAGAGCGCGATAAAGACATCTCCTCGTACATTTTCAAGGTGAACCAAATGCTGCTTGAGCTTTCACCTACGGATCTATCCTTCATCAGTGAGCAAGATCTGGCGGATATATTCGGCCTATGTGCACAGCATCGTATTAAGGTAAACCTAACACAAGGTGCTGCCAAGTGTTTTAGCTTATGTATTAATGATGATGACCGCAGAATACCAGCCTTTTTAGAAGCGCTAAATAAGCGCTTTCAAGTTAAGCAAGAAGGTAGCTTAGAGCTAATAACCATTCGCCATTTTAAAAACGATACAGCTGCCGAGGTACTGCAGGGAAAAGAGATACTTCTTTCAGAAGAAACCACAGAGATGGGCAGGTACGTAGCTAGAAATTAAACTACACTGAGCTTTGCGTTTTACAATAGTTTTTTTGCTTCTATTTGTTTGTTGGGGTCATCTCTACGCCCAGCCAGGCCTAGAAATAGATCATCTTGTAGATGATGTTTATGTATTTACTAGCTATAAAAACCTAAATGGTAAGCCTTTCCCCTCAAACGGAATATATATAGTTGCCAAGGATGGTGTGGTACTGATAGATACGCCTTGGAACCCAGCTGATCTTCAGCTACTGCTAGACAGTATTGCTAACAAACACGCCAAAGAAGTGATAATGTGCTTAGCTACCCATTCGCACGATGATAGAACAGCAGGATTAGCCTATTACAAAAACAAGGGCATTAAAACATTTACCACCAGATTAACAGATAGTATTTCAGTATTGAACAATGAAAAAAGGGCAGAATTTTTAATAGAAAGCGATACCATGTTCACTATCGGTAAATATAC
>CAYGTK010000157.1:0-10002 GCA_964352775.1 uncultured Chitinophagaceae bacterium | reverse complement strand
AACCTATGGAATGGGTTCAATGCTTTCTTCAATCGCGGTAAACTTTGGAAGGCGCCTGCTGCCATACGTATTTTACGTTTCCATTCATCGGCAATGCTGGCACTTGGTTCTTCCATGGCGTAGGCCTCTGGCTCGTAGCGAACAAGATAGCCCCGTTCGGCAATGCGCATTACTACCATAAAGTCGTCTATCAAAGTATCTGCTGGTAAAGGCTCATGCAATTTCGCGCGGATAGCATATAACTCACCTGCCGCACCTATAGTGGTGTAAAAAGCCGAATCCAGTCGTTTCACTAGCGACTCGTATTTCCAATAAAGCCCCTCTCCACCAGTAGCTCCTCCCCCATCTAACACGCGTTTTTCGCCCGATACTGCACCTACTCGTTCATCGGCAAAGTGCCTTACCATAGCTTTAAGGCTATTAGTGCTCAGCTTGGTATTAGCATCACAAAAAACCACTATTTCACTATCAATATGCTCCATAGCCCTATCTACCGCGGCCATCTTACCTCGGCGTTCGGGTTGGTGCAATACGGTAATGTAGTCAAAAGCTGCTACTGCTCGGTCAGTTCCGTCTGTTGAGCCATCGGTTACAAATACAATCTTCAGTTTGTCTTTAGGGTAGGCCAATCGCTTGCAGTCGGCTACTTTATTAGCTATATAGCTGGCTTCGTTGTATGCTGGTATTAAAAGCGTTACAGTAGGTAATTCGCTTAAAGGCATCACTTTAACATTCCTCCCCCTTTGGGTAAATAAACCCAAAAAACCTACCAGCATTGGATATACGAAGTAAGTATACACCAACCCCGCTAGCACTATCCAAAATATGTATTGCAGTATTAGCATCAATAGAGTTACCCTGCAAAGGTGCTACAACTTAGCCCAGAAAGGAAAAATAGGCTCTTTAAAATCATCACCGCTTTGCTGGAGCAATAGCACCCGCTAATAGCGCCACATCCAAATGGTTCTGCCTTGGCGGTATGGAGCAGCTATATCCCGTAGTATAAGCACAATAGGGATTGTAAGCCTTGTTAAAGTCAAGAATAACGGTTTCGCCAATGGGTAGTTCTAAGTCCAAATATCTTCCACCGCCGTAACTCTCCCCACCACTGGTTTCATCAGTAAAAGGTAGGAATAGGCTGTTAGGGTACTTCTCGTTAATAGGTATGCGCTGGTACAGTTTCAGCATTTGTGGCTTTCCTTCCAGTTCAAAATGTAACTCTGCGTAACAGCGGTAGTCCTTAGCCTTACCGCTACTGGTCATCATGGGGAATAGTTCGCTATCTGGCGTTAGCACTACTTTGGCCTCTACCTTACAATTTGAATTAACAGGAAAGAAGCCCAGTGTTTTGAACTTGCGCAAGGCCTTACCTTCTAATGGTGAAGTGTTTGAATTGGCGTAATGCTCGTCAAGCGCAGCCTGAAAACTATCAATATGAGTGAAGTAAACCTCATTTTGAGCTACAAGAACGCCAGCGGAGAATAACAGAAGTACGGAAAGTAAGTATCTCATATACCCAAAGTTAAGGTTTGTAGAAAAAACACTCCTACAGCGATCTATTTAATAGCAATAGCGTTAGGAGGAAATAACTTAGTTTCGCAAGGCTTTCAGCAATATGGATTCAATTACACAGATAGTATTAGGCGCGGCCACAGGAGAATTAGTGGCTGGAAAAAAACTAGGCAACAAGGCCATGCTTTATGGTGCTATTGGCGGTACTATTCCTGACCTAGATGTATTATGGCCATTTGGTGACGAAGTAGCCCAATTCATGTTCCACCGTGGGCCAATGCACTCCTTTTTGTTCGCTTTTATCGCAGCCCCTCTTTTAGGGTATTTACTCTATCATTTATATAAAGATCGAACAGCGGCTACTTTTAAAGATTGGACCTTGCTCTTTCTCATTTCCATTGGTACGCATCCCATATTAGATTGCTTCACCTTATATGGCACTAACATTATGTGGCCATTCAGTTTAGAACGGGTAGCATGGAGCACGGTGTTTGTTGCCGATCCGCTTTATACATTGCCTTTTATGGCGTTGGTAATAGCGGCTCTATTTTTTAATCGCAACAGACCAATTCGTCGCTACCTTAACAATACTGGACTTATCATCAGTTCACTCTATTTAGCATTTACCGTTTACAATAAGCTGCAGGTAAATGAAGTGATAGATAATTCATTGGCAGACCAGGAGATCGCTTCTCAGCGCTACATATCTGCCCCTACCCCATTCAATAATATCTTGTGGTATGCTATGGTAGAAACCGATAGTAGCTATTATATGGGTTACTATTCTCTTTTGGATGAGCAGCCTTATATGAAAGTGCATCCTTTAGCTATGGACCATAACTTGCCTAAAGAAATAGCAGCAATTGATAACATAGCCCTGATCAAATTTTTTGCTAAAGACTACTACACGGTTAAAAAGACGGGGGAAGATACCTATGAGCTTTATGACTTGCGTTTCGGAACCATGAACGGTTTAGAACCCAATGAAGACCCGCAATACGTATTCACCTTCAAGATAGATGCCACCGACCCAACTAACATAATGGTACGACCAACCCGCCCCGACGAAAACTTTGAAGGCGACCTAGCCGAATTAATGAAAGACCGCCTGAGCATGATATGGGAGCGAATGTTGGGTATATAGTCTTCTATTCTCTTACTATAGATATTTAAAAAACTACAGACTACTAAGTCCAAATATTGAGATAAAAAATAGTCATACCGACCCAGGTCGGTATCCTCGCCAAAACGCTAACGTGAGATCCTGTTCTGCAACGGAATGACTGCTCAAGTAATATCACACCAGTGGCATAATTCCACTAACATCCTCCCTCCCTTTATTCTATCTTCGCGCTATGAATTACTTAACGGTAGAAGGCCTTACCAAAACTTATAACGAACGCACCCTTTTTGGCGATATATCGCTGTACATTGATAAGGGGCAGAAAGTAGCCTTTGTGGCTAAGAACGGTACGGGGAAGTCGAGCCTGATGAAGATAATCGCGGGATTGGATGTGGCTGATAGTGGCAACGTGCAGTTGAAGAAGGATATTCGGGTGAGTTACCTAGATCAAGGGCCCTCTTTTCCTGGTTGTAAAACTGTTTCTGACGCAGTTTTTAAGGCGGGCGACCCTGTTAGTAAGGCTATTGCAGAGTATGAATTGGCTATGGAGCATCCCGATGATACCGATAGGATGGAAAAGGCTTTTGCAGAAATGGATAGCTTGCAAGCTTGGGATTTTGAAGTACGTGCAAAAGAGGTGTTAGGTAAGTTAAACGTTCACGATATGGACCAACTGATAGATAATCTATCGGGCGGCCAATTGAAACGGGTGGCTTTGGCAAAAGTGCTTATTGAAGAACCTGATCTATTGATACTAGATGAGCCAACCAACCACCTTGACCTAGAAATGATAGAGTGGTTAGAAGAATTCTTGCAGCGCCAGAACCTGACCCTGTTCATGGTAACGCACGATAGGTACTTTTTAGACCGTGTATGTACGGAGATAATTGAGCTTTACGAAGGCGAGATACATAAGTATAAGGGCAATTATGCCTACTATTTAGAGAAACGAGCGGAACGCCAAGAAGTTACCCGAGCTACTATAGGAAAGGCACAAAGCCTGATGAAGAAAGAGCTGGAATGGATGCGCCGCCAACCAAAAGCACGAACCACCAAGAGTAAATCGAGAATAGATTCTTTTTACGAGATAAAGGCCATAGCATCTGAAAAAGTAGAAGAGTTACGCCCAGAAATAACGGTGGATTCACCGCGATTGGGAAGTAAGATATTGGAATTTCACCACGTAAATAAAAGCTTTGGTGACTTGAAGATATTGAAAGACTTCAGCTATAAGTTTAAACCAAGAGAGCGTATTGGTATTGTTGGTAGAAATGGAGTGGGTAAGAGTACCTTCTTGAACATGATAATGGACCAAGAAGCCCCTAGCAGTGGTAAAATTGTAGTGGGTGATACCGTTACTTTTGGTTACTACACTCAAGATGGTCTTAAAATAGACCAAGATAAACGGGTGTTGGATGTAGTGCGCGAAGTAGCCGATTTCATTCCTTTGCCTAAAGGGAGAACGATGACGGCCTCTGCCTTTTTGGAGCGATTCCTTTTTCCGCCAGAGCAGCAGTATACCCATGTACACAAACTAAGTGGTGGAGAGCAACGCCGACTGCACTTGATGCGGGTATTACTCGAGAACCCCAACTTCTTAATACTGGATGAGCCTACGAACGACCTAGATATAGTTACCTTGAACGTGCTGGAAGAATTCCTACTGGGCTTCCCTGGTTGTTTGATCATAGTATCGCACGATAGGTACTTCTTAGATAAACTGGTAGACCACGTTTTTGTATTAGAAGGTGATGGCGATGTAAAGGATTTTAACGGAAACTACCGCGAATATCGCGATTGGAAAGAAGACCAAATAGTACAAGAGCGTAAGGAAGGCAAACCTAAACCCGCTGCCACTGCTATAGAAAACAAACCAGAACCAAAAAAGGAAAAGGTAAAACTGAGCTACAAAGAGCAAAAGGAGTACGAAACGCTGGACGCCGAGATACCAAAACTAGAAGCCCGAAAAGATGAACTTACTGCGCAGCTAAGCACAGGAACCTTAAGTAACGAGGAGATAATGACCGTAAGTAATGAACTAGCTGACCTAGTTAATGCCATTGATACCAAAACAGACCGCTGGTTACACTTAGCAGAATGGATCTAGTGGACTAAGCCTCCGCTACTTCTTTAAAACCTTCACCAGCAAATAAGGTGTTTTCCATGGTGGCTGGTTGTAAGCGTATCCCCATTTCCAATAATCGTTCAATGGAGTCTTGTAGCAGTATACTTTTAACTACAGCAGGACTAACACCATCGGGTAAGGTCTCTGTATTGTTCCAAAAGTAGACCCTAACATTCACATTACTATTGGTGAACTCTTCTAATAGCACACTATAACTTGGGTCTTGAAGCACCCATTGATTACTATTCAAAATGGTAAGCAATGCATTGCGAACGGCAGACACATCACTTGCAGGGTCAACTATCAATAAAAAATCAGAACGGATAAGTCCATCTCTGGTGAAGTTGACCAGCTTATTCTTTATCACAATACTATTCGGGATGTACACATCGCGACCAGCACTGGTTCGTACGTGTGTGTTACGCAGGTCCATGTCTTTTACGGTTCCTGTTACGCTATCTATCTCTACCACATCACCTATGCGAAAAGGACGGCTAACCACTAATAAGAGTCCCGCCAAGAAATTCTCCGCAATATCTTTAAAAGCAAAACCGATTATGATAGCAGATACCCCAGCACCAGCCAATACGCCTTTGAACACATCATCAAAGCCTAATATCCTAACAGCCAGAGTAATACCGATCAGGTAAACTATCCAGCGAATGATGTCTCCTATTAATCGGGAAACGATGGTATCACCAATTCGGCCCAGTACCCAACGAACAAAAAACTTATCGAATAGCCTCCCTAAAAAGCGGAACAGTATAATTACTGCTATTGCCAATGTTACCCTTGGCACAAGGTCTATTAACTCCGCTTGAAGCTCGCTGTAAAAGGCAATGAAGCTTTCTTTCATGCAAGCAAAGAAACTAAAAAGTACGGGGTGCTGCCAATAGTACTAATTAGAGCAGATTGTTCTTAACCAAGTCTACCCATTCATTTTGAAGTGTGTGAGTTTTATCGGCATTATACCATTTCACCACACCCAAGCTAAATTCACTGTAGGGTAAGGGTTCAGGCAAATTTTTGTTAGCTACCACCATATCTTGAACAGGCACAGGGCGTGGGCCCCACACGGCTGCTTCTTTCAAGGTATCTGCTTCAAGCACTATCACTTTGGGAATGCTTCTGCCGCCGTCGGTCAAGTACTTATCTATCAGGTCAAGATGATCATCGCGCAATATGGTATGAAGTTCTAGTTTATCGGTAGCCTCTACCATTTTATTAATAACAGGTAAATTCTGTGCTACATCACCACACCAGCCTTCTACTATAGCTAGTAGAACATACTTCTTGTCTATCTGCGTTATCAAGTTCAATAGATCTGACTCTAGTATTATCGTTTTCTCTATTCGCTTAATGCGTTGGTGGTTCATTTTGGTGTAGCCTACCATGCTTTCGCTTTGATCAGCACCTGTTGTTTTACCTTGTTCTGCCAAGGCATCCATCAAACTTCTAAAGGCAGCATAAGTGGTGGCTGCTTCCAATTTCTCTGCTAAAAAACTATTTGTCATTACCATATCTGTTAGTTGCCTATGCTAAGGCGAACTGGAGTTTGATAGTTCATTTTAAGTTGGTCTTTTGCACTGCCATTACGCACGGCTATCTCCAAAAGTCCGCTACTACCGCGATAGGCTACCACATTGTTTACAGGCACATCAGCATATGTCTTTGATATAGCGGGTATAGTGTAGGTGCCATTTAAAGTAATACTACAGTCTAGACCCCTAGTTATCAAGAAGTTAGTGATCAGGTTTCCAAATCTATCCACATAAATAATAAAGCCCTCGTATTGTCCATCATCCGACACATTTACTAAAGGAGACCGTACCTCGCCATAATGAATAGGAGAACCGAATTCGGAAAGCGACACCCCCTTTGAAAGATTAGCCGCTACAGGGGCCATAATATCTCGACCGTGAAAAGTGCTACTTACCTTATCTAAAAAGAAGCGAAGATCTTTTACATGAACAGCTTCTTCCACAGGGAAAGAATGAAGTACGAGGTCTAAAGAGACATTATCAGGAGCAAGTATAATGTGTTCCCCCGTCTTCACGGCTATCATGTTCCGCCCTGATCCTACTCCAGGGTCTACCACCACAACGAATATAGTTGGCGCCGCAAAGTAGCGATAAGCATTCCATAGTATGAACGATGCTTCATCGCTGTTCTGAGGTGATACCTCGTGGGTAATGTCTATAATACGAACCTTATCGTTAATAGATAAGATGACGGAGCGCATAACAGCTGCAAACCAGTCTTTCTGACCAAGGTCGGTCAATAGTGCAATTTGATACATGTATTACTTACTAATTAGGTTAGTGGTTACTTGTACTAGTTCTTCAGTTAACGTGCGATGCACAGGGCATCTATTTGCAATACTAAGCAGTTTTTCTCGCTGTTTCTCATCTAAGTCGCCTATCAATTCTATTTCTCGAACGATGGTGTTCAACCAACCATTGCCCTCTCCTTCTTTTTTTAGGTCTTCTAAATAAACCTTTTCGTGCGATAGGTTTACCAATGCCCGTTCTAATGGCCATTCTTTCCTTGTGCTGTACATCTTCAGCGTCATCACCGTGCAAGTTCCTAGCGATGCTAATAAGAGGTCGTATGGCGAAGGGCCAAGGTCTTCACCACCTACATCTTTAGGTTCATCGGCTAAAAAACTGTGCTTGTGTGTAGCTACTTGAGTAGTGAACCCATCTTCATTATCTAGACTTACTATCACTTGTTTATTGGTAACCAGTTTCTCATTTTCCGAAAGGTCTAAATAGCGTTTTGCCCAGCTGGCAATTACTTCACCCACATATACTGAATCTTCCCTTTTACTCAATAAATGATCGGCCCCATCTAGCGATATAAAACTTTTGGGGTGGTGCGCTGCTACATAAATGTCTTTTGCATTATCAATGCTTACGGTCAAGTCTTGCGGAGAGTGCATCACTAAAATTGCCTTGCCCAGACCCTTTAAGTGATCTTTTAGCTTCACCGTTTCAATATCATCTAGAAACTGCTTTTTGATGTTGAATTTTCGTCCAGCCAGTTCTACTTCTACCTCACCAGTAGCTTTAATTTCATCTTCCTTACCCTTCAGTTGTTTCTTTACATGCACAGGGTCGCTAGGTGCGCCAATGGTTACCACTGCTTTTACATCAGCCAACTTAGCTGCTGCTGATAGCACCGCTGCCCCACCTAAGGAATGACCAATAAGCATTTGTGGAGCATCCATTTCCTTTTCCATGAATTCTGCCGCGGCTACAAGGTCATCCACGTTAGTAGAAAAGTTGGTGTCTGAAAAATCGCCCTCACTTTGACCAAGGCCCGTAAAATCAAATCGCATTACGGCTATACCCAATCCTGTTAGGCCAAGATTGATATTCCGAACGGCATTCAAGTCTTTACTACAAGTAAAACAATGAGCAAACAAGGCACAAGCCACGGGCTTACCATGAACGGGCAAGTCTATTTTTGCAGAAAGCTCTTGTCCGCTGCTATTTTTAAAGCTAATTCGTTTCGATCGCATGGGTCATTTTTAGTGTAGATAATAGCTTATGCAGAATGCCGTTAAATTACGAATTTGCACTGCCTTTGAAAGTGTAAACTTTCTTTGGTAAAAAAGAGTTTAAGGAAAGAACCATCAAACTAAATTATGAGCTACAACGTAAAAAAAACAGATGAAGAATGGCGCAAAGAATTAACGCCTGAAGAATACCGAATACTTCGCGAGAAAGGAACGGAACGAGCCTTTACGGGGCAGTATTATAACAATGATGACAAAGGCAACTATACCTGCAAGGCTTGTGATGCTGAACTGTTTACTAGCGAAACTAAATATGATGCGGGGTGCGGTTGGCCCAGTTTTTGGGATGTAGCCCAAAAAGGTAAAGTAGAATTGAAACTGGATAAGAGTCATGGGATGATGCGCACAGAGGTGCTTTGTGCTAACTGCGGCGGACACCTAGGGCATGTATTCAACGATGGCCCTGCAGAAACAACAGGGCAGCGTTATTGTATCAATTCAGCGTCAATTCAACTTAATAAAGGCGAATAAGTACTTGGCGATTTTGCTGCCCAATTCACTAAATTTGTCATACAAAAAGCTAAAGTATGCTATTGCGTTCTCTATCAGTTATTCTTGTAATTATCATGAGTATATCGGCTATAAAGGCTGATGATACAGGCTATGAAATAAAGGTAAAAATACCTAGCATGGCCAATAAAGATGTGGTGCTTGGTTACTATTTTGGTACCAGACAGTACATTCAAGACACGCTATCGTTAGATAAAAAAGGGGAATACACTATCACCGATAGTTTACCCTTCGGGTTCTACATGATCATCTTTCCACCGAAGAACAATTTCTTTGATTTCATTGTGAACGAGAAGAAATTCACCATTGAGAACGATACGGCTGATATGACCAAGAACTTCAAAAGCACAGGCTCGTTGGAGAATGATATTTTTTATCAAGACCGCAGATTCCTAGAGCAAAAAGGAAAAGAGAAGGTAGCCCTGGATAACAAAATGAAGGCTGCTAAAGGAAAGGAGAAGGAAGAAGAGAAGATAAAAAAGGAACTAGAGGTATTGGATGAAGCAGTAAAGAACTACCGTAAGAACCTAGTAGCCGATAATCCTGATTGTTTCTATTCTAAATTCTTGAAGTCGCTAGATAACCCCGAAGTGCCTGACGCGCCAAAGGGTGAAGATGGCGAACCTTTGGATGAGAACTTTGGCTATTACTATTTTAAGAAACATTACTTCGATAATTTAGACTTGGCAGACCCTAGAATGCTTCGCACTCCTACCTTTCATAACAGGGTTATGTACTATATCAATAAGTTAACTTCAGCCCATTGGGACTCTACCATAGCTTCTGTTGACACAATAATAAAACGAGCGAAGCCCAATGATGAGCAGTTAAAATACTGGCTGAGCACGCTACTGAACAAGTATGCTAAAAGTAAAATGATGGGTATGGATGCCGTGTATGTGCACATAGCACAGACCTACTACTGCGGTGATAAGAAGATAGTATGGTGGGTTGATAAACCACAAACCTACAAGATATGCGATAATGCTAAAGAGCTTGCCCCTACCCTTTTAGGCCGTAAAGCGCTACCGTTGAAATTGAAAGACGATAAAGGTAATATGGTATCGCTATATGATATCGATGCTGATTTCACCTTGGTATACATTTATGCGCACGACTGTGGTCATTGTAAAAAGGAAATACCTAAAGTGG
>CAYGTK010000156.1:0-10020 GCA_964352775.1 uncultured Chitinophagaceae bacterium | reverse complement strand
CTCACTTGCAGCCTGGAACTGGCAGTGTAGATCTTTTAATGGAAGCTACTTATTTGATGAAGGTGAGTAACTTCGGTTATTGGGTGACACAAAGCCTAAGACTAAATACGCGGAACCGTAATAACTTTCGGTTTGGACATAGCTACAACATGCAATTACGTGCTTTTTATCAGAAAAATGTCAAAAAATGGCAATTCATGCCTGCCTTGGGAGCAAATTTCGAAATGGCGGGTTTAAATAGAATTGATGGTGTTACAGATGAACTAGACTGTAGCGCGAAAGTGCTGTTTGCAAGTGTATCAGCAACCATTGCTTATGGAAACGTCCGTTTTTTGGCAGAATATCAAAACCCTGCATGGCAAAACCTTGCAGGAGAACAATTTCAAAATGACCATAGGTTTAACTTTGGGTTGACCTATTTTATACCACAAAACAAAAACAAACAAAAATGAGACCTATTAACATTAAACTACTAGCCTACCTATTACTAGTACCCGTATTATTCACTTTTACTTCGTGCGATGACGATGATGACAACGATGATATGGATACTAAGAAG
Organism: uncultured Chitinophagaceae bacterium; assembly: GCA_964352775.1. Lineage (GTDB taxonomy): Bacteria > Bacteroidota > Bacteroidia > Chitinophagales > CAIOSU01 > CAYGTK01. Next base: position 9,461 of record CAYGTK010000156.1, on the reverse strand, counting down.
AATATTGTGTTAAGCTTTGAGCATACCTTTGATGGTAATGCATTTACAGCTGGTGATACTTATGATCTTAATGGAAGAAACCTAAGTGTTAACCGCGTGAATTACTACATTAGTAACATAAGCCTAATGGATGATGCTGGTACTACCATTGCCACCTTTGATGACTATCTATTGGTAAAACAAGATCAAGCCAATACCTTCACCCTAGGTGAAGTTGATGCGCCACATGTTCATATGATCAAATTCAATGTGGGTATTGACTCTACAACTAACCATTTAGACCCTTCAACATATGCCGCTACCGATGCACTGGCATTACAAGCTCCAAGCATGCACTGGGGATGGAATCCTGGTTATATTTTCGTAGCACTAGAAGGTCAATTGGATACTACAGCTACCGCTGATGGTTCTCTAGATGATGGATTTTTGTACCATATCGGTTTAGATAAATTTTATACGCCAGTAACAATTATGGTTCATGAAGACACGCATAGTGGTTCAACAAGTACTGACTTTAACATCGAGATATCTACAGATGTAGCAGAGTTTTTCAAAGGATTAGATCTGCCAGCAGAGAGACAAACTAAAACGATGAATAACATGCCAGTAGCAGAAAAAGTAGGAGCTAATTTTGCTAATGCGTTCAGCAAGAAATAAATAGTAATGGGCAGATAGACGAAATACCGTCTATCTGCCTAGTTTTAACACATGAACAAGTCGGTAACATATGGTGTGAGTTTTTTGCTGCTGTTACTATTAGGTAGCTGTGGCGAGAGCGTTAATACCGTTGATGGGCCAGCTCAGTCCATGTTCAGTCTGCAACTTAAGAATACCTTTGGAAGTGAAGACCTTACCTACTTTAAACCTGTGGCTGATACCACAGGAAGGCAATTGTACTTTGAGGTAAGTCGCTACTATTTATCCAATGTTGAATTGCTAAAAGAGAATGGTGAGATACATCCTTTCACTGGCAGAGTTTTATTGGTGAAACACGAAGGGGCGACCAATTTTAAATTAGATACCATTCCCCCAGGGAAGTACAAGGGTGTTAAAATGAATCTGGGCTTGGATGAACGTACCAATGCCAGTAACCCTGCTTCCTTTTCAGATGATGATCCGCTGGCAATGCAAGATGATGTGCCAATGTTCTGGGATGGATTTAACGGCTACATTTTTATACGCCTAGAAGGTAAAGTAGATACTAGCCAAGCTCAACTAGGCGTATTAGATATGCCTATGCGCTATGAAATAGGACGAAATGATACACGCCGCGTTATTAGAATTGATAGGAGCTTTACCGTTCAGCCAGGCATAGATGTGGAATATGAGATAGAAGTGGACCACAAGGAGCTACTGAAAAGTTTAGATTTGAGTACTCAGCATACACAAGGTGAGTTTGGCAGTCAGTTCGTTGGACAACGCATAGCTAATAACGCTGTTAATGCTTTCCGTTAACTTGCGGTAAACGAATTTCCGCTATTTGTTGTTTTATTATTAGACAAAGTAACATCATGAGATATACATACCTTTTATTGGCGTTTCTAGCTGTTTTAAGTCTCTATTCATGCGATAAAGAAGAAGAGCAGGGTGAAGGTCAGTTACAGATCGAATTTGCAGCTATAGGAACTGATAGTGAGCCGTTTGCTTATGGGAAGGTTTACCAAACCTCACTTGGTCATTGCTATAGCTTTAGTAAGTTAACCTTCTATCTATCAGACATTCGTTTGGTAGAAGCCAGTGGGGCCGAGGTTAAGATACAAGAAACAGCATTTATTGATTTTGGTGACGACCCTATAGTTGGTAACCTTAGTAATGTTCAGGCACTGTCCATTAACGAAATACCTGCTGGCAATTACGTAGGATTACGATTTGCTATTGGAGTAGATTCAGTACTTAACCATAGTGACCCTGCTGTTCATGCCACAGACCATCCATTAAGCTTATTTCAAGGTAGCTTCTGGACATGGAATACAGGTTATAGGTTTTTACAGTTTGAAGGGAATGTTGATGCGGACTCTTGCGACATTGATGGATTCGATACCTTCTTCCAATATCATATCGGAGCTGATGCACTTTACACAGAAGTATCAACACTTTCTTTTCCATTCGAGGTAGTTAAGGATCAAAACCAAAGCGTGGGTTTGAAGATCGATATAGAAAGACTATTCAACAATACCTCTTCGGTTATAGATGTAGCTAAGAAGAACTTTAACCATACTAGTACTGATATGGATCAAGCCAAGCGCATTATGACCAATTTCAGTCAAGTATTTTCTGCAGAAGTTGAATAGTAGAGCGATCTATATCATCCCATTTTTACTGTTGCTATTTATAATGGCTTGTAAAAAGAATACTAACAATGGCGATAGCCCTTACGATCTTGTAATTCCTACTGGCTTTCCTGCTATAGAGATACCAGAAGGGAATGAATTAACCGTTAGCAGGGTGGCTCTGGGTAAAGAACTATTTTTCGACCCTATACTTTCAAGAGATTCTAGCGTATCATGCGGGTCATGCCACTTTGCTGATAAGGCTTTTAGTGATGTAGTAGCACTCAGCAAAGGTGTGGAAGGAAGACTTGGTGGTAGAAACTCACCTACCTTAGCTAATGTAGGTTACCACCCCTACTTTTTTAAAGATGGTGGCATACCCACTTTGGAGTTACAAGTGCTAGCTCCAATAGATGACCATGCAGAATTCGATACCGATGTACCAACATTGATCGACCGCCTAGCCAAACGACCTCACTATGTTGAGCAGGCCAGAAAGGCCTACGGTAGAGATATGGATGCTTTTGTACTTACTCGGTCCATATCAGCTTTTGAGCGCACTTTGGTTAGTGGGAATTCGGCATATGATAGATACACTCAAGGAAATGAAACTGCATTGAATGCAGAAGAAAAGCGTGGCCTTGATCTGTTTACAAGTAACAGAACAAATTGCACGGGCTGCCATTCTGGCTTTCTACTGAGCGACTTCAGCTTCAAAAATAATGGCCTTTATGCATCTTATGCGGATACTGGTAGAATGCGTATTACATTGAATGAGCTTGATAGAGCCAAATTTAAAGTAGCATCGCTACGAAATATAGAAGTTACAGGACCCTATATGCACGACGGTAGTCTATCAACCTTAGAAGAGGTAGTGGAGCATTACAACAGCGGTGGACAACCTCACAGTAATAAAAGTGAACTAATAAAACCTTTAGCTTTAAATGAACAGGAGAAGAGTGATCTCGTTTCCTTTTTAAAGAGTTTGACCGATGAAGAGTTTATCAGTAATAAAGAATTTACACCATGACCTCAACTAACAAAACCATACTGTTAATTCTATTAGTTTGTTCAACTATGGTAGGCTGTAAAGATGATCCCGTTGATGATAACAAAGGAGAACCTAATGAACGTAATTGGGTGTATGATGCTACTGCATATCCTTTAGTATTTCCTTCAAGTTTTCCGCAACCACTTATCCCATCAGATAATCAGCTTACTGTAACAGGAGTAGAACTTGGCAGACACCTGTTTTACGACCCAATTTTGTCAGAAGGGGAATTACAGGCATGTGCAGGTTGCCACAGTCAAGCAAACGCATTTTCTGATCCTGTACCGTTTAGTACTGGGGTAGATGGCCTTGAAGGTTTAAGGCACAGCATGACCTTATTCAATCTTGCTTGGGACCAAGACTTCTTCTGGGATGGACGATCGAAAACGCTAGAAGATCAGATCTTAGTTCCTGTAGAAGATCCGTTGGAAATGCATGAAGAGTGGCCAGACGCTGTTTTAAAACTGCAAAAAGATACTACCTATCAGCGCATGTTCTATGAGGCATTTGAGATAGATAGCGCGGCTATTGATAAATTCTACACTGCAAAAGCAATTGCCCAATTTCTGAGAAGTATCATATCTGGTAATTCTGATTTTGAGAAATACAATAGAGCTGAGGTATTTACTATCCCGAATGAGGAGTCCATAATTAGAGGGGCAGACCTTTTCTTTAACGACCCAATTGACGGTGGTGTAGATTGCTGGCATTGCCATGGTGAAAACCCTTTCTTTAAAGAATTAGGAACTGTTCAAAATGTTTTCATGAATAATGGTTTACAAAGCGCCACCACTATTGCTGACTTTAAAGACCCAGGCTTAGGAGCTATTACAGGTAATATGACCGATTACGGTAAGTTCAAAGTACCTTCTTTACAAAACATAGCCCTATCAGCGCCATATATGCACGATGGACGTTTTGCAACCTTAGAAGAAGTGATAGAGTTCTACAATTCAGGTATTAACGAGAATAGCCCGAATATAGCCCCAGAATTGTTGCAAGATGGCTTGGCTTTTGGGTTGAACATGACTCAGCAAGATAAAGACGACCTTTTGGCCTTTTTAAATGCATTGACCGACAATGACATGATTAATAATCCAGCTTATGCTAGTCCGTTTTAGATAGAGACTGTTCTACCAACCCTATTAGTTGCGTATTAATTTTAATACCTTTAATAGGTGTTCAACAAACTGACCATAGTTACTCTTGATCTTACTACCGACACTGCATTACGTTCATCACTAGTATTATTAGCTTTCAGCCTAACATTTTTGGGCTGTAAACCAGAGCCTGTTAAACCTACTACAGAAAAGCCTAAAGGATGGGTGTATGATGCTACACCATATATTTTAGAATTCACAGATAGTTTTCCTACCCCACTGATACCAGTAGATAACCAACTTACAAAAAAAGGAGTTGAACTAGGTAGACACTTATTTTACGACCCAGTGCTTTCAGAAGGAAATACTCAGTCTTGTGCTAGTTGTCATGGTCAAGCTTTTGGTTTTACAGATAATGGGGTGCAATTCAGTAAGGGAGTAGATGGTATTCAAGGAGAACGGAACGCGATGCCCTTATTTAATTTGGCTTGGGATATGGATTTCTTTTGGGATGGACGAGCATCTACCCTTGAAGAACAAATACTAGAACCAGTAGAAAACCCTATAGAAATGCATGAAGAATGGCCAGATGCCATTCTAAAATTGCAACAAGACACTAACTATCAACGGATGTTCTACCAAACATTTGAACTGGATAGTGCCGCTATTGACAGATATTTCACCGCCAAGGCTATAGCCCAGTTTTTAAGAAGTATAGTATCTGATGGATCTTATTATGCCAAATACCTACGTGGAGACCTATTTGTAATGCCAAACGAAGACGCTGTTATTCGTGGTAGAGATCTATTCTTTAAAGACCCCCCAGAAGGTGGTGTAGACTGTTGGCATTGCCATGGTGAGAACAGATTGTTTAAAGAACTGGGGGATATAAGCCAAACATTCAGTAACAATGGTCTTCAAAGTGCTATTACTCTAGCAGACTTTAATGATATTGGGCTAGGAGGTGTAACCAATGACCCCACAGATTATGGCAAGTTCAAAGTACCTACTTTACTGAATATAGCTCTAACAGGTCCATATATGCACGATGGACGTTTTGCCACTTTAGAAGAAGTAATAGAATTTTACAATTCAGGTATTAACGAAAATAGCCCGAATATAGCGCCAGAACTATTACAGGACAGTTTGGCCTTTGGGTTGAACATGACTCAGCAAGATAAAGACGACCTCTTGGCGTTCTTGAATTCACTCACCGATAATGACATGAAAAACAACCCTGCGTACGCTAGTCCATTCTAGTAAGCTGAAAAGAGAGCCCTTAATGTATCAGCAGCTTTTTTACTACACTCTTATTACCTATTTGTAATTGCAACAAATAAAAACCCGCACTTTGGTCGGAAATATCTAGCTGATAGGAAATACCTTCAATATCATCCTTTTCAGCCACTACCCTACCTACAGCGTCGTAAAGAATAATGGAAGTATTATTGGAATTCTGTGCTATCCAACTAAGGTTAACCAAATTCTCCGCTGGGTTAGGAAAAATATTAAGATCAAAAGAATCAGGGCGTCTGATATTCACTATACTAGTTGTGTCTAGAGGTGGGCGACGTGCTGTATCAGATTGACTGAACAACTCTATACCTCCACGGCTTGTACCTACCAACATTTCTAAGCGGTTATTAGCATCTAGATCTGCTATAGCAATGGCACTATTTCTACCAACATCAATATTGGAGAATGATTCATAAGCAGGCTTGAAAGAACCTTCATAAATGCTATCAGGGTTTATCAAATAAACATTTATATCACCTAGTACATTACCAACAATTAGAAACTCTTGCGAAGCAGAATCCAATTTAGAAATATAAGGACGACTCAAGCCTACTGTACTACCCGAAGGGCGAACTAATATCTCTCCCAGAGCTGTATTAGTAGCTGTAGAGCTAAAAACAGCATCCGTTAAGGTTCCTGTATTTTGGAAATAACTGATTATTCCTCCACGACTTCCCACTAACATATCTAAAAGTCCATCAGCATTTAGGTCGTATAAAAAAGGAGAAGCATTCTGCCCAACATCAATTTTTTGATATTGTGGATCTGGATCTAATACAAAGTTAGCTGGGCTACCTGCCGTTGCGGTATTCCTAAAAAGTAATAATTCACCCGATTCATATCCGATCACAAGATCCTTATCTCCATCACCATCCAGATCACCAAAAGTAGGATAAACACCTTCTAAGCCTAAAGAAGCAATTCCTGCATAATCTCTAGTAACAACATTGAATTTAGGGAATAAGCTATCACCTACATTCTCTATTAATATCAAGCTTGAAACATAACTTACACCATTGGTATAGTATCCGAAGTTACCCGCCACAATATCAAGAAGTCCATCATTGTTATGATCAAAAAATACAGGATACGCATCTTCACCTAAATCAATGTTATCTAAGTTTAAGAAAGTGTCCGTCTTAAACTCCCATTCATACACAGAGGTATCACCTACATTCTCATAATGCCATATACAGTCATAGTTGTTGGCTGGTTTGGGTGTGTTAGGTGCTATTAGTAAGTCTTCTAGTCCATCATTATTAACATCGGCAAGATAAGAGGCTAAAAACAAGTCCATGTCAACAGGAACACTAGCACTTGGGTAGGTGGTATCCTGCCAAGTTATTTTTGATGAATCAGCAGTACCTCCATTGTAGAGCATTGTCATTTTAGTGAAATTAAGGTCCCCCAACAATAGGTCCATATCACCATCACCATCCTCATCAAAAGCTAAATTGGTAGATCCTGCATGGCGGGGGTTACCTGAAACTCCCGGGTTGTTCGTCTCTTCAGCTATCTCAAAAGGTCTTAAAAATGTTCGGCAGGTATCTAGTAATCTTAAGGATTGATTTTGACCACTTTCAAATACATTTCCCCAGCAGTCATCATACCATAAAAACGTAACTGTATCACCACAAGTACCAGTCAATTCCATCGATTGATTTTCGTAATAATCTATCTTACCGCCTAAAATATTAAAGGTGAGCACATCAATATCGCCGTCACCATTCATATCAGCAAGAGCTGGAATATCCAACGCGGAAACAAAGATATTAACCTGATTTCCTGAAAGACTGGTGTATTGTAGAAAGTCAGTATAATCAAAGGTTATCATGCTGTCAGCTGTGTACCTTCCTTTGTAGAAGTAGATCTTATTAGGAACAGTGGAGCTAGACAATACATCTTCAATCCCATCGCAGTCCATATCTTGTAGCAACATCCAATTCCGAGATGGGACAGTATCATTGGTTAGATGAGGGAAATTAGCAGCATACTCATGTGCATAATGAAAATCGATAGTATTTGGTGTCCCTCCACTTATCCATGGCACTACCACTCCACCTACTTTATCAAAAGCCACAAGGTCTGCTATTCCGTCTTGGTTAATATCAGCATTAGAGAACTGAGGGTTGGTTAAGCCTCCTACCCAGGGAAAAGTCATTTCTTTTCCATTTTCAGAAACCTCTAAATAATTCACTTTAGAAAACTCTAGCTGCGCCCAAGTAGACGAAAATGATATGCATATAAAAAGTGTAAGTAGTTGCTTCATAGTAAGTATAGCCTATTGCTTTATAATAACTTTTAAAGTTAACTAACGTTCATCAGAAACTGAAATGTTACCGAATAGTGACCCTATGATGACGCTACTTTTACATTCTCGCCCAATTAGCTACTTTTAGCATCGATACGAACAGCCCACGCTAATGACTGATGCCAAACGACCTACCTTACTTGTTGCGTTACTACCTATCCTCCTTCTGCTGGGGCTTCTAGGCTTAAACGTTTACTTTTTTGCTGATGACTCCAGTTATGGACCTAATCAAATAGCATTATTACTTACAGCAGCTTTTGCAGCACTGCTTGCACTTCGTTACAGCTATCAATGGGAAGAATTATTAGAGGGCGTAGTAAGCAGTATAGGAGCAGCTATGCCTTCCATCCTTATTCTACTTATAATAGGCGCACTATCAGGCACTTGGTTACTAAGCGGTATTGTTCCAGCCCTAATTTATTATGGATTAGACCTGCTCAATCCAAGCATATTTTTAATAGCTGCTTGCATAGTTTGCGCATTAATATCTTTAGCAACTGGTAGTTCATGGAGTACCGTTGCTACAGTAGGTGTAGCCCTTATGGGTATTGGCGAGGCAATGGGTATACATCGTGGCATGGTTGCTGGCGCAATAATTTCAGGTGCTTATTTCGGTGATAAAATGTCACCACTATCAGATACTACCAACTTAGCACCAGCTATGGCTGGTACTGATCTGTTCACACACATAAGGTACATGACCATAACAACAGTGCCTTCCATAATCCTAACCCTTATCATTTTTGGAGTTATTGGGATCACTCTAGATACTTCAATAACTGATAATGAAGTAGCCATACTACAAGATGCAATAGCCAGTAAGTTCAACATCAATTTGTGGTTGTTTTTAGTACCTGTAGCAGTTATAGGTATGATAATAAAGAAAGTACCTGCTTTACCTGCATTATTCGCAGGAACATTATTAGGAGCTCTTTTCGCTTTTATTTTTCAAGGAAGTCTAATCCAAGAACTTGCTGGAGAAGACGTTAATGCCTTACAAGCTGGTTACATCGCTGCCAACATGGCCATGTTCGGTGATATCGCCTTTGTTACTGGAAATGAGGTGGTAGATAGTTTGTTAGATTCTGGCGGAATGGCGGGTATGTTAAATACCATATGGCTCATCTTATCGGCAATGGTATTTGGCGGGATAATGGAGAAAGCTGGTTTCCTTAAAGCTATTGCTGATGTAATTATTGCCGCTGCAAAAAGTACAGGGCAGCTGATCGCATCAACAGCTGGAACGGCTGTATTTTTCAACCTAACAGCCTCTGACCAATACCTAGCTATTGTTGTTCCTGGGCGAATGTATGCCCCTGTATTCAAAGAGCGTGGTCTTGCCCCACAGAACCTTAGCCGTACTTTGGAGGATGCTGGAGCGGTAACCTCGGTATTAGTACCTTGGAACACTTGTGGTGCATACCACATAGCAA
>CAYGTK010000155.1:0-10063 GCA_964352775.1 uncultured Chitinophagaceae bacterium | reverse complement strand
CGCTTACGACCATCATATTTCCCTTTTACCGAACCTAGTGCTGAAATGGACGTGTGGTTAGGTTTAGAAACCGAAAAAGACAAACGATTGACCAAAGGAACTGGTTGGTTAGAGATTTTAGGTTGTGGTATGGTAGACCCTAATGTTTTGGATAACTGCAATATTGATAGCAAGAAGTATACAGGCTTCGCATTTGGCCTCGGCCTTGAACGCATTGTACTTTCGCGATATGACATCAGCGATATTCGAGTATTATCTGAGAACGACACGAGGTTTTTGAGTCAGTTCGAGGGAGCTTAGTTTTATGCGCATGAGGCTATATTCTTTTTTGAAGGCTGTCCTTTTTGCGCAACTTCTTTTTTCATTAACAATCTCTGACGCAGCTATTATTGACGATGATAGGTGGGTGCATTATACAATCGAAGATGGCCTTCCATCAAATACAGTGTATTCCGTAATGGCTGACTCGCTAGGATATATATGGCTTGCTTCCAGTCAAGGTGTCGTTAAATTCGATGGTTATGACTTTACAATTTATGGTTCGTCAAAAGGTGCGCCCTCCTTAGATGCAATAGCCATATCCAAACAATCGAACGGTAGTTTATGGTTTTATTTCATTGGTATTCCACCTGCTTATTTAGGTAAAGACTCTCTTCACATCTTCAATCCGAACAATGTTTTCAAAGGAAAATTTATTAGCAGGATAGTGCAGCTATCCAAAAATGAATTCTGGATTGGAACTAAAAATCATGGCTTGCACCATCTTCTTTTAGATAGTGTTTTTACTTATGGAACGAAGGAAGGACTAATAAATGACTCTAGTTACCCATTACTTCTTAAGCAGTCAAATGAAATATTAATAATGTCAAAAAACTATTTTGGTAAATGGAAGGGCAACGGTTTTGACCTTAACCAAATACCAGATAGTGTGATAATTACAAAAGTTAGCTATACAAAGCCTAAAAATTCAAGTATTGGTCCGCTTGGTTTGAATACTCAAAGTATAATGTGTCTTTCAGATAAGCCAAGTATAATAGTGACAAATAGGGAGCTATGCGGAAACTGCACAATTAGTACAATTTTCACTCCACCAGACTCTAATTTTCTTTTTGTGGCTACCGATGATGGGGGTTATAAAGTATCACTTGATACACCAGGTATGGTTATAGATACATTTCTTTCAGGGTATTCCTTAGGCACCATTTATTACGATGATAAATCTGGACTTTGGGCTACCTCCCTGAAAGATGGGCTATTCTATCTTTCTAAGAATAATATATTGGCATCACCAAATCCCATTCATCAAGAAAAAAAATCCCCTACCCACTCGATCAGCCTTGTTAATGATCAATTATTTATTGGTATTGGCACAGCTTTCTCAATAATTAAGGATTCAGTTGTATTAGAGGCAAAACTGAAAAATGTACAATCCAATACAGAGATAGTAAAAGTAGTATCACTAGGGAGTAGGTTTATCGTTGGGTCAAATATGGGAATATATATTCTCGACAGCCTGAATGCTATCGAATTAATAACAGAGGAACATAAAGTTAAAAATAGAACTGACTTAACCATAGAATCAACTTCGTACCGAAAGCATAGGATTCAAATAGGAGCTGTAAAAGATATGGCTACCTCTAATGATAGTATTGCATATGCAGCGGCGTCCTCAGGTTTAGTAAGAATAGTCCCAAAAAACGGAGAAGTTCATCTCACTTATTTTATCCGAAGACTAGCTAATAGTGTTTCTTCAGACAAAAGGGGGCGAAATTACTATATAGATATTGAGGGTGCCTGGTACGTTGAGGACACGAGCAATGAAGTACATGAACTACTATTGCCAAATAACGTAGTACCTACTTCAGTTAGAGCAGCTGATAATAAAGTAATATTTGGCACTAAAGAATCCGGCTTATTAATATTAGATAGAAATAAATTTACAACTCTAACCCTAGAAGATGGACTTTGGTCTAATAACATCAATAAGATTTCAGTGTCTGAAGAAACCTTATACATACACACTTCAAAGGGAGTTAACATCCTTAAACTTGAAGATGAAGAGTATACAATAAGTAAGCTAGCGTTAAAGGATGTCTTCCGAGGGGATGACATCTTACAAATAGTCGGAGTTGAGAAAGATGCAGTCATAAGAACTGTACGGGGAGCTTATAGGATATATAACACTCCAGAGAAAGGAGAACCATTTGACCTATTGAAAGTAAATGAAGTATACGTTAACGATAGCGTACATAATTCCCCTTTCCCTCTTACCCTTTCCTACGATGAAAACTCCGTTCAGTTTAATTATAATGCGAGATCTTACTCAAGTAATGGAAATATTAATTATCAGTACCAACTCATAGGGTATGACAATAGGCCCACATTAACAAAAGATAGGCAGGCAATATATAGAAGGCTACCTCCAGGTGATTACAAATTTAAATTAACTGCTTGGGATATAAATGATACTGAAATTACTAAGCCCATAGAATTAGGAATAACTATTACTCCGCCTTTTTGGGAAACTTGGTGGTTTCGTGTCGCTGTTATGACTGCAATACTCTTGATCGGTTACATAATTGCACGTTATAGAATACTGCAAGTACAAAAAAGATCTGCACAAGAAGTTGCAATAACAAACTTGAGGTTAAGTGCCTTACATGCTCAGATAAATCCTCATTTTCTTTCAAATGCTCTCTCATCAATACAGTATTATGTTGTTAATAATGAGAGCGATAAAGCAGCTAGGTATCTTAGTAAGTTCTCTCGTTTAATGCGGCTTATCCTTAATAGTTCGTTACAAGAATGGACCTACTTAGAAGATGAAATAGAATTGAATGAAATATATTTAGAGCTAGAAAAAACACGAATACCTACGTTAAATTATAAAATAGACGATACTGAAATAGATATACTTGAGGATGCCCAGATACCAGGTATGATATTACAACCATTTATAGAAAATGCAATTATTCATGCTATCGGTCCAAATGAAGGAGGAAATATAAATATTAACGTTAAAAAGCTTTCGGAAACTATGCTCCAGATATTTATTGATGATGATGGCAAGGGTTACGAAAAAGGCGATAAAGAAGATAAAACTTCAAGGAGAGCTCATGGGTCAAGTATTGTAGACGAAAAACTCCGTATCATTGGAGAGTTGGAAAACAAAGATGTTAGAATTAGCATAGAAAAGATATCACCAAAAACAGGAGGTACTAGAGTTACACTTACCCTTCCCTACCGCATTGAAGAATGAGAGCTGTAATAATTGAGGATGAACCAAATAATGCTAAGCTACTTAGTAAGTACTTGAGTATATATGCTGAGGATATAGAGATTTGCAGTATAGCTTCTACTGTAAAAGAAGGGATCTCTAACATTAAAGAGTTCAAACCTGAGTTACTATTTCTAGACGTTGAACTACCAGATGGTACTGGTTTCGATGTACTCAAAGAAACAGCTTCCTATAGTTATCAGGTAGTGTTCTGTACTGGACATAGCCACTATGCACTTAAAGCCATTAAACTATCTGCATTAGACTATTTGATGAAACCTATTGATGCTCATGAATTAACGGAGGCCATAAAAAAAATAAGACACTCAAAGAATGGAGAGAAGCAGAATACCCTAACTAACTTTATCCAAGACAGAAAAGTAACCGAAACTGAAAGAACTATAACACTGAAAGTTCAAGATGGATCACACTTTGTGAAACTTAAACACATCATTCTACTTAAGGGTGATAATAACTATACGGAGTTTTTTATAGCCAATAGAGAACATCCAATAGTCGTAAGCTCACATTTAAAAGAATTTGAAGAAATGTTGCCAATTGCATTCTTTTTTCGCTCACATAGGTCATACATTATCAACCTATTGCACTTGACTTACTGGGATAAAAAGGAAGGCGATATATTACACATGAGCAAAGACCTATCAGCACCATTATCAAGAAGAAAACGGAATGACCTTTTAGAGAAGATTTGATGAAGATCCAGTTCTATTATGTAGATAATGCTGTTGTTAGTCAGTAATATTAACGTGACTGAACTTTAACACTCCAACAAATATCATTCCCCCAAGAATATTTCCTAGGGTAGTAAAGAGCTGAACACGCCCATAATCAGCCAAAGTAACATCTGGGCTAACTAGGTATCCACAAATTATCTCAATAGAGCCTACAATTGAGTGGTGTAAGCCTGCTAAGCCAATTACTGACGTAACTATAATCACGATAAGCATCCTACTTATTGTTTCCTGTGAAGCTGTAATTAACCAAGAAACAAGCCCCATTAACCACCCAGCGAATAACCCGCTGAGTAATATTGTTAAGCTATCATACTTTATCATCTTCTCGGCTAAATGGTAAAAAGACGAATCACTTATAATATCCATTCTTCCGCAAAGAAGTACTAGGCCAAATGCAAAAACATAACCTCCCAATAAGTTGGCACTATATATCACTGCCCAGTGTTTCAAGAGGTCTCCTAAGCTCGCCCTATTACTCAGTACTGGAAGTATTGCTAAAGTTGTATGCTCTGTAAACAAGACCGACCTACCAATAACCACAAACAAAAACCCTATAGGATAAGCTAGCGCTATCATCATATGAAGGCTGCTTTCACTAGTTGTGTCATGAAATAGTTCATATATCACCCCCATTAACAATACGCTAAAACCTATCTCCATACCTGCAGCAAAGGCTGATAAGAAAAGTTGCGTATTAGGTCTATCATACTCTTCCATTACCTCCTCTATCTGTTCAAGGAGGATGTTCTTGGCAGCCTTAGGCCTATCCTGCATATCCTTTTCCTGCTTCTCGGTAAAGATCTTAGCAAATTTAGAATTGCGGTAACGATTGAACATATTCATAGCACTAAGATAACTTCTTAAACAAGGAATGTTTGAGGAAGAATATTGTTCCATCATATTGATTTAAGTCAACTTTAAAGGTGATGCTTTTTACTACCTTGCAATAAAGCAAGTACGCATGAAACAAGTAATGCTATTCGTAATTAGTGTTTGCCTATTCAGTTGTTCATCTGAAGTGGAAAGCACAAAACCAGCTTATAGGAAAATTGTAGAATCAGTCTATGCTTCTGGTACAATACGGCCTATGAATGACTATGATCTATACACCTCTATACCAGGCATACTGAATAGTTGGCTTGTAGAGGAAGGTGATACCATAAGTGTAGGTAGCCCGATTGCCATTATAGAAAGTGAAAGCAGAACCCTTGATGCAGACAATGCAAAATTGGCCTATGAACAAGCGTTGGTGAACGCTAGCCCGTCTTCCGCAATACTAACAGAGCTTAAGTTGCAGGCTGAAAATGCTAAACGGACTTATCAACTTGACTCAACTAATTATGGACGCCTTAAGGAGCTTCAAAAAAACAAAATAGGCACTAAAGCCGAATTAGATAATAGTCAACTTAGAGTTACTACCTCACTAAATAACTATCAGTCTGCTAAAAAAAGACTAGAGCTGCGCAATAGACAACTGTCAACTGATGTAAGTACAGCACAGAACCTGTTATCTATAAGTAATAACAACAAAACTGACCTACTACTAAGAAGCAAAATTGATGGTCGGGTGTATGCTACTTATAAGGAGGCTGGAGAGTTTTGCAATAGTCAACAAGCGTTAGCTTATTTGGGAAGTGGTGACAGTTATATAATAGAATTATTGATAGATGAACTAGATATTAATCGGGTAGAACTAGGGCAAAAAGTGCTTCTAACTATTGACAGTTATGGAACCAAAGTGTTTGAAGCTAGTATAAGTAAAATATATCCAGTATTGGACCCGCGTACTCAAACCATAATGGTAGAGGCTGAATTTAAGGATAAGCAGACCCGACCATATCCTGGTTCTACTATAGAAGCTAACATAGTTATTAAAGAGAAAGGGAAAGCACTTACTATACCTAAGAAATATCTTACCAAAGGAGATTCTGTTTTTATCTCCTCCGATAAAAAGAAAGAACTCTCCGTTGGGCTACAAAACATGGAATATGTTGAGGTCCTCTCAGGATTGGATAGCTCTACTATTATTTATCAGCCAAGTACAAAATGAACTTCGGAATAATTCTCCAGATCGCTAAAACGCAACTCCTTTCGCGAATTAAGCAAACCGTTATAGCAGCACTTGGAGTTACCTTTGGCATTGGTATGTTTATCGGCATGGTAAGTTTCATGACGGGCACCAATAAATTCTTGGATGACCTTATGCTCAGTAACACCGCGCATATTCGCTTATTTAGTGATGTAGAGACAGAACGTTTACAACCAATAGATCATCTGGACGAATTAGACTCTGCATTGAGGGTGGTACACCATGTAAAACCAAAGAATACCAAAAAAAATATCCGTAACGGACTTAAGATCGTTGATATATTGCAAGAAGATTCTAGGGTGCTTGGTGTTGCTCCCAGACTGACAGCTCAAGCCTTCTATACCTTTGGGCCTATTGACATTAATGGCTCGGTAATAGGGGTAGACATTGTGGAAGAAGATAAGCTCTTCAATATCACCGAAGATATGCGAGCAGGAGAGGTTACCAACTTACTTACACTGAACAACGGCCTTATAATGGGCGCTGGGCTAGCTAAGAAGTTATCCGTTAAGTTGAATGATAGGGTTACGATAACTTCTTCAGCTGGTGTGCAGTTTCAAATGAAGGTGGTAGGTATATTTAAAACAGGTATTGCAGCTATAGACGATATGCAGAGCTATTCTACCCTAACCACTGCACAACGACTACTTCAAAAGCCTCCAGACCATATAACAGATATAAATATTAAACTGTACGACATTGATCAAGCTTACGCTATATCAATAGAGTATAGGAAGCAATTTGACATTAAGTCAGAGGATTATAACACTGCCAACGCCCAATTACAGCTAGGCACAACAATGCGTAATATGATAACCTACTCTGTAGCTATTACACTATTAATAGTTGCAGGATTTGGCATTTATAACATTCTGAACATGATGATCTATGAAAAAATGGATGACATTGCTATCTTGAAAGCAACTGGGTTTTCAGGTACTGATGTTAAGTACATCTTCATCAGTCAAGCAATGATCATAGGTTTATTAGGCGGTTCATTAGGTTTGGTAATAGGCTTCTTAATGTCATATGGAATATCAAAGGAACAAATTGAAACTGATCAAGTAATCAGTTTGGACTATTTACCAGTAAACTTTGACCCTATGTATTACTTAATAGGGATAAGCTTTGCTTTGGTGACCACCTTTTTAGCTGGTTATTTACCAGCCAAAAAAGCTAGTAAGATAGACCCTGTAGAGATAATTAGAGGTAAGTGATATGAGCAATACATTACTACAAGCTACGAGCATAAACAAGTTCTTCCATAAGCCTGTAGAGTTTCAAGTTCTTACCGATGTTTCCTTTACACTTAATAGCGGAGAATTCGTTTCGGTAATGGGTAAATCAGGTTGTGGTAAATCTACGTTGCTCTATATACTCTCTACAATGGATACTGATTATGATGGCTACCTAGAATTTGATGGACAGACTTTAACAGGAATGCCAGCTGATGAATTAGCCTATATAAGAAATAAGAAGATCGGTTTCGTCTTTCAATTTCACTATCTCTTGAATGAGTTCACAGTATTACAGAATGTAATGCTCCCTGCGCTTAAACTTGGTGAACGATCGGAGGTTGAAATTGAAGATCATGCTATGGAGATACTAAAACTATTGGAAGTTGACGACCAAGCGCTTAAAAAAGCTAGTAGGCTATCAGGAGGACAAAAACAAAGGATAGCTATTGCTCGCGCCCTGATAAATGACCCTTTATTACTAATGGGTGATGAACCCACGGGTAATTTGGATAGTAAGAACACGGATATAGTATTCAGTATATTAAGAGAACTTTCATCAGAGAAAGACCGATCAATGCTCGTGGTAACTCACGACCCAGACTTTGCCAAGAAAACGGATAGGATAATTGAGATGTCAGATGGTCGAGTGATCAATCATGACATGAAATTATGATGATCAGGTTGTAGTAGCTTCTGAGGGTAGTTCCTCCGAAACACTTTCTTCTTCTAACGCTTTGTCTTCTTCCTCCTCGCTAAAGTAGTCTCGCTGGAATACAATAATTAAGAAGACACCCACGGTGATAGCCGCATCAGCAATATTGAATATTGGCTTAAAAAAAGTAAAGGTATTTCCACCTATAAAAGGTATCCACTCTGGTACCAATTGATTTTTAATGATAGGAAAGTGCAAGAAATCGACTACGCGGCCATAAAACCAATTTTCATACCCCTGACCTATCGGGACCAGTTCCGCTACATGATGGTGGCTACTGGAAAACATGACTCCATAGAAAATACTGTCGAGAATATTCCCAGTAGCTCCTGCAAATATCAAAGTCAAGCTAATGATCAGACCTTTTGGAGCCTTTTGCCCAACTAAGTAGAAAACATAATATCCAATTATAGATACAGCAAATATCCGAAATAGGCTTAGTGCCAACTTACCATACTCTCCTCCTATCTCCCACCCGAAGGCCATCCCTGGATTTTCCACGAAGTGTACCTGAAACCAATCTTGAACATAATGAACCTCATCATGTACCATATTAGTTTTGACCCAAAGCTTTGTGCCTTGATCAAAAATTACAACAACCAAAAAAATGATGAGCGGAAGCGCTAATCCCTTCTTCAAGATCTACTTTTCTTTACGTTGTGCCTTCTTGGCTTCAATACTTAAAGTGGCATGCGGTACAGCACGTAAGCGCTCTTTTGAGATAAGCTTACCTGTTTCTCTACAGATACCATATGTTTTAGCGTCAATTCTTCTTAGTGCCTTATCTAGGTGCGAAATGAATTGTAATTGACGAGATGCCATTTGTGTTAAGTACTCTTTCTCCACGGTAGCTGTTCCATCTTCTAGGCCCTTAAATCTACCATCAGAGTCATCCTGACCACTCTTATCTTTATTTATCTGCTCTTGCAAGTAATCTAACTCTTTACGTGCAGCAGCTAATTTATCATTGATCAATACTTGGAATTCTTCCAACTCCGCATCACTGTATCTGGTCTTTTCTTTGTCTGCCATTGCCTTAATTTTTCTTAGTTAATTCAACGTTCACCAACAGTTCGTTCACCTCAATTTCGTCTCCTTTAACTGTTGATACAACGCCTAATGAGTCGGCTAAAACTTCACTACAAATATAGTCTTTATAATCATTTATAGCACCTGCAAGTTCGGGTGTATCCTGCACCTTCACTTCAATACGGTCAGTAACGTTAAAGTGTTTTTCCTTTCTAAGGTTCTGTAGTTTGTTCACTAGTTCCCTAGCGTACCCTTCATTTCTGAGGTCATCTGTAACGGTTATATCCAACGCAACAGTCAAATTTCCATCGCTTGCTACTAGCCAACCAGGTATATCGTCCGAGGTGATCTCTGCTTCGTCATATGCAAGATCATACTCCTCACCAGCTAAGTCTAGCTTGAAGAAACCCTTATTCTCAAGCTCCTTTATATCATCTTGGTCCATTTTACCAACTGCTTGAGCCGCCAGCTTCATCTTAGGACCTAACTTGGCGCCAAGCACCTTAAAATTTGGTTTTATCTTCTTAGTAATAACACCATCTCCATCAGATACGTATTCAATGGAGCGAACATTCACCTCTGATAATATCAGGCTCTCCACTTTTTCAATATCACTTTGGAATTGAGCATCCAAAACAGGTATCATGATCTTACCAAGTGGTTGGCGGACCTTTAGGTTTTCTTTCTTGCGAAGTGAAAGCACTAAAGAGGCTGCCTTTTGGGCCTTCTCCATTGATGCATTCAATTGCTCATCTACATGCTCTGCCTGATATGGAGTAAAGTAGCTTAAGTGAACCGACGTGTATTGTAAAGGAGTATTGTTTGACAATGCTGTTTCGCGAATACCATCACTCAAATTTTTATATAACCACTCGCTAAAGAAAGGAGCTAATGGGCTAATCAGTAGACAAGTTACCATCAAACATTGATACAATGTTTCGTAAGCAGCTTTTTTATCTTCCG
>CAYGTK010000154.1:1316-10226 GCA_964352775.1 uncultured Chitinophagaceae bacterium | reverse complement strand
TTCTATTACTATTAAAAAGATGCTTACGAATGGTAAGTGCAATCTGGAGTTTGTTGCTGGTCAGTCTTACTTTGATGTGAGTGCTTCTGGTGCTCGCCTTCATGGTGTTTTGGAAGTAACTGGAAACGGTGGTGCTTATATGGGTACTCGCTGGTTGCTAGATCTTCCTTTAACGGAGACGGCAGCTGCTAGTCCTAAGATAGAATTGAACGCTGGTTGTTCTGCAGCTCAAAATGCTGCAATACCTAACTGGACGTATTACGTAATTGATGCTGCTGCTAGTGGTCATCATATGGTGCGTATTACTGACGGTGCTGGTGGTTGCGACCAAACTGGTGCTGCTGACTACATCGACTTTACTGATGCTAGTCCAGTTTATAAAGGACAATTCGGAATGACAGCCAATGGAAAAAATGCTTCCCTTGGTTTTTCTCATTGGTTTAAATACACTGGTATGGTTGGCGGAAACGCTGTATCAGGTCCTTCTAGCGGTCAAGGTGGTGATTTCAACATTGATATTACTCCTCGTCCTTGTTTTAATGTTAACCCTTGTTTAGATACTGAGTATGGGTTCTATTATGTAAGTAACTCTATCGCAGCAGGTCCTGCTGGCGAGATATTTACTGTAGCACTTGATGGAGCAGATGCAAATCTTGCTCCTTTGGCTAGTTTAGGTCACAAAGCACACATTGCTTACGACCAGATTACTGAAACTCTTTACGCTATCGACAACAGTACAGTTGATCGTTTCACTACAGTTGATATAAACGACGGTACTATCGGTGCTTATGTTGCTATTACAGGTGTAAACTTAGGTACTGATGCACCTACTCTAGAATTTAACGAAGCTGATGGCTTCTTATACGTAGGTAGTGCAACTAATGGTGCTATTTATCAAGTAGATCCTATATCGGGTGCTGCTACTTTCTTCTCTGATGCTGACGTATCAGGTGGTGATATTGTAGTTCTACCAAACGGAGATATTTTACTAGCTACTCGTTCAACTAACGAGCTTATTCGTATTAATGCTGGTGCAACTCCTAACGTGGTAGTTAACACTTTACCTACTGATGTTAATGGTTTAGGCCTTACACTCAGCGGTGGTATTTTAAGTGCTAGTTCTGGAGCATCAAGCTTTAACGAGCATGATGGTGATGGAAACCTTCTAACATCATACGCTGCTAAGTTGGCTGGATCAGCTTACACGTTTGAGAATGGTGACCTTACTGCTGGTTGTCTTCCTGAAGATGATGGTGGTCGTATTGTAACTCCTCCGTGTCAAGATATAGCTACTTACTATGCTCGTATTAACGACAATGGTGGTGCTGGTGAGAATACTGATATTTTTTCAGTAGAGCTTTTTGCTGATTCAGCTGCTCTTACATTGTTAACTAACGTACCATACGGTGCTCACCTTGCTTTGAACGAAAAAGGTGGTGTTTTATGGTTGGTTAACGATAATGACGGTTCAGTTCAGTCTTACAACCCTTACTTAAATTCGTTTGGTGCTGTTATTCCTACAGGTTTAGGAGGTGGTACTCACCAAGCTGCATTTAAAGACTCTGTAGTAATGTACATTGGTTCTAGTACTACAAATGAGGCTTATGAATTCAATACAGTAACAAATGCTGTTTCTACAATAGCTACTGGCCTTGGTCTATCAGGTGGTGATTTTGAAGTTTCTGGTGGTGATCTTATTGCTGCTATTAACGGTACTGATGTTATTAATAATGTAACTACTTCTACTACAATTGGTTCTATACCAGGTGGTGTTGTAGGTATGTCTACATTAGGTAATGGTTTCTATTTAATAGCAACTCGCGATTCATCTGCTTTCATCATTGTTGATGGTGCTGATGCTTCTGTAGCTGGTTCATACAATGCGTACATAGGTGGTGTTCCAACTATACTAGCAGTTGGTGACTTAGCTGGTGCTTGTGTTAGAGAGCCAGATAACTCTATTACTATCAACCCTTGTCTTGACGGTACTGATATTTACTACTCAAGAATTCTTCCTGGTTCTCCACGTTCTACTGAAGTTCGCCGTGTTGCTTTAGGTGCTGATGCAGCTATTGATGACTTGATAGCTACCGTTCCTTACGCAGCTCATCAAGCATTGAACACAGATGACGGTTACATTTACCTAGTAAATGAAACTAACGGTCAAATTCAAGCTTTGAACCCTTCTAACGGTGCTTTCGGCCCTATCATTGATGCTGGCATTAATGAAAAAGTTCCTGCTGTAGCTTACGCAGGTTTTGGTTTGTTATACTTAGGTGCTGAAGCTAGTGATAACATCTACCAAGTAGATGTAGTTGCCGGTACTGCTACTATAGTAGGTTCTGCACCAGTTCTTGGTGGAGACTTGGTATTAGATGCAGTTGGTCGTTTGTTTTTAGCAACTCGCGAAACTGACGAAGTTCTTTTATTAGATCTTTTAGGTGGAACAAGTAGTGTAGTAACTAGCATACCTTCATTGGTAACTGGTATAGCTATTACTGATGCTGGTACTTTCTTAGTATCTAATTCTACTAGCAGCGACTTTACTGAAGTAGCTACTGATGGTTCTATAGTTGGTACATATTCTGTAACAATTGGTGGTTCTGCTCAAACTTTGAGTAGTGGTGACCTTTCTTCAGGATGTGGTTCAACTGTTCCTCCACGTGTACTTCTTACTCCTCCATGTGATGAGTTAGAGACTTACTACGCTAAGATCTACAACCCTACTAATCACCCAACTGATCGTTACACTGAACTTTACAGTGTAGAGATCTCAGCTGATACAGCTAAAATGACCTACTTGAACCGTGTTGAATACGGAGCTCACTTGGCATTGAACGCTAAAACTGGATTATTGTGGTTGGTTGATCAGTCTTTCTTAGACTTACAGCCTTACAACCCTGTAACTAACTCTTTCGGTCCTAAAGTTTCTACTGGCCTAGCTGGTAAAGTAACTACTGCGACTTTCAAAGATTCAGTTACTATCGTATTGGGTAACAGTAACACTGACAAATACTACGAATTCAACTTCTCAACTTCTACTGCAACCCTTATCGGTTCTGCAGCTATTGAAGGTGGTGACTTTGAGTTTGCTGGAAATGGTGACCTATTAATGGCTACTAACTCTGGTGATGCTTTAGTTAATATTACTACTAGTACTACATTATCTAGCATCCCTCAGGATGTAACAGGTATGTCTACTTTAGGTAATGGAAACGTTATCATCTCTAATAGAGGTGCTAATGTGTTCACTATTCTAAGAATGAGCGACGGTGCTGACCAAGGTGAGTACTTAGCATTTGAAGGTAGTACTCCATTCACATTAAGTGATGGTGACCTTGCTTCAGGTTGTGTATCTCCTGACAATCGTCGTGAGGTTGAGCTTTGTGAGAACTTACGTTACTTCCATACTTACAACTATGATGGTTTCGGTGGTCAACGTTTAGCTGACCTTTACGGAATTGATTTTGTAGCTGGAAATGCAGTAATGACTCCATTGGTTATTGGTTTGCCTAATGCACACCATACAGCTTATAACAATGGTACTGACTTAGTGTATCTAATTAGTAACACTAACCCAGTAGGATACCGTACTTACGATCCTGCTACAGGTATCATGAGCGGATATACAGTATTAGCTTCTCTTACTGGTGCTACGTCAGCAGTATTCGAAGATGATACTACATTGGTTCTAGGTAACTCTGGTAAGATCTGGAACGTTAACACTAACGATGCTTCTGTTGCATTGCGCACTAACGCGCCTGTAAGCGGTGGCGACTTGTTCTTCGATAACAACGGAAACTTACTTACAGCAACTCGTAACGGAGACCGTGTGGTTAACGTAACTGCTGGTAATGTTGACCTATTTACTCTACCTGTTACATTAGTGAACGGTGCTGTAGGTTCTCCTAACAACGATTTCATTTACACTACTCACAAGAACACTACGGATATCAAGACATTTGCTCTTGATGGTACTCCTGGTGCTACTTTCCCTGCAACCCTAGGTGGTGCTCCATTCACATTCTTGGATGGTGACTTAACTGCTGGATGTTACGAAGGTGACTTCCGTGAGTTCTGCCCTACTTACAACTTCTTCTATACGGATAACGTACCAGGTGCTGGTGCTGGTGGTGCTCCACTATCTCAGCTATTTGCGGTTCAGTTAGATGAGTTGACTGGTCAGGCAAACATGACTTTCTTGCAAGCGTTCAACTTCGATGCTCACATCGCATTGAATCCTGCAAACAACTTGATTTACGTTGTAGATTTCCACGCACCAAGCTTTACTACTTACGATCCTGCAACTGGTACATTAGGAGCTACTACAGCTATTAATGGTCCAGCTCAGTTCCCAGTAGCTGCATTTGGTCCTGATGGTAAGTTTTACATCGCAAACCAAGCAGATAACAAATTATACACTGTAGATTTAACAACTGGTGATTTGACTTTTGTAGTTGATGTGCCTTTTGTACACGGTGGTGATTTAACCTTTAATGCATTTGGTGATGCAATTCTAGTAACAAGAGATGGTGGTGGTTCTTCTTACAAGCTAGACCTTGTAGGTGGTGCTCATACCCTTGTTGATGCTGGTTTATCTGCTGATGTTAATGGTGTAGCAACTGATCAATTTGGTAATTTGCTGTATTCTAACAGAGGCGACAATACATTTGATGTGTTGAATCCAGATGGAACTGTACAAGGTTCTTCATTCGTTGCCACTTTAGATGGTACTCCTTATCCAGCATTTACTTTTGGTGATATGACTTACGGTTGTGTAGATGTAATACCTACGCGTATGGCTACATTAACTATTGAGGATGCTATTGACTGTACTCCAAACCCACGTGCTCGTATTTTGAAAATCACGAACAACAGTGGTATGGATCTTGCAAACGTTATGGTGAAGGCTACAAGCCCTGATAACAGCAGCAAAATGTACAAACGTAAGAAGAATTTACTTCGCGCTGGTCAAGACTGGAACCCATGGTACAATGCTTGGAGATTTGGTGATACCATTCAGGTATATGTTGACGGAACATTATTCTCTGACTACGTAGTAAGTGAAGAGCCGAACATCTGTCCGGTAGCTATCGCTCCTACAATTGCTGAAGAATGTTCTCGTAAACCTAACCGTTTCCGTTGGAGCGTAGCTAACGATAATGCTGAGCGCATCTTCGTATGGTTCCAAGATGAAGACAGAGATGGCAACATGGTAGATCGTCAGTTCCGCATTATGCCGGGTACTACTGGTTACATCTACACTCGTGTAGCTACAGTTGACTTCAGTTACCAAGGTTTGACTCAAGTAGAAACTATTTCAGTTGCTGCTGCAGGTCAATACCCAACTATCTGTCCTTTGGATCAGCCGTTAGTTATCACATCTGTTTGCTCTGAGAAATCAAAAGCTAATAAGTGGGAAGTAACTAACCCTAACCCATATGCAGTTCGCTTGTTGTTGAACCGTACTCACACTACTAAAGAGCGTTGGATACATATTCCAGCAGCTGATAAAGGTGGTATGCGTACATTCTACACTAGCATCAAGAACCTAGGTAACACTATCACGTTGAAGTATGACCGTAACGGTGGTACTCCAGATTTGGCAGCTACCTTGAACCCTGGTGCTTGCGATCAGCCATTGAACGTTGTTTGTCCTTCTAATCCTAACGTAGTACGTTACGAGATCGGAACATACGAGAACGATGGTTGTAAAGGTGGATCTCACTCTATCTGGTTGCCTAAATTGTTCAACAATGCGAACGCTGAGTTCCATTTCTTGAACAACGATAGCTACAAGTCTTACTTAGATGTAGATTACTCTACTATGACTGCTGTACTTTCAGGTTATGCTGAAGTAGACAACGGTCCTGGTTCTACAACTGCGTACGATACTGCATATAACTTTGCAGGTTCAGTATGGGCAGTGAACATCAGCTTCGATGCTGCTACTCACACGCCTAAGTTTGAGAACAATGCTTGTGGTAACCAAAGTGGTCACCTTCCAAACTGGAAGTTCTTCACTTTGCAAGATGCAAGTCCAGTTCAACCTCACATGGTTCGTATCACTGATCAGAATGGTGCTCCTGGTGCTTTCTCAAGTGATGTAGTTAACCTTACACACATGTTCGGTGCTAATAACTATGGTTTCCAAATGGGAACTGCAGCTAATGGTAAGAACAAGAACTACGGTGTAAGTGGATGGTTCTTCTATGATAGTCACATTGACCCAACTGGTTTGGCTCGTACTTCTACTGAGTACAACGATGATGGTAAAGGTGATATCAATGCAGACCTAGATGTTATTTGTGTGAACGGTCAGTGGGTAAACATCGAGTGTGAGCGTCCAATGGATGGTTCTTGCTACGCTACTGATGTTGAATACACGCAAGGAACTACCTTTAATGGTGGTGCACTATCTACTAGTCCAGATCGTACTGATGCTAGCAAAGCAACTGGTATGCCAGAGGATGATGATACTTACAACTTCGTAACTATTGGTTACGGTGGTGAGTTGATCCTTGAGTTCGACGGTGCTATTAGTAATGCTCCTGGTGATGACATCGCTATCACTGAAACTTCTTTCGGAAACCATACTTGTAGCTCTTACAATGAGAAAGTAAAAGTTTACGTTTCTCAGTGTAAAGAAGACTGGGTAGAAGTTGGTACTGTATGTTTAGATGGATCTCTTGATCTTGACGACGCAGGTACTGATGGACTAGAGTGGGCTCGCTATGTGAAATTGATCAACGACGGAAGTACAACTTCTGACGGTTATGATGTAGATGGTGTACAAGCATTGAACAACGCATGTACTAACACTATCATCATTGATCCTCGCGTGGTAGCATTTGCTAACCCATTTGTTAATGACATTAGTGTAGCACTAGGTACTGGTGTAAATGTTGCCAACGTTGAGTGGTACATTTATGAGTACGCTACATTGGTTCAATCTGGTTCTATTGCTAACGTAAGTGAAGAATTCACTATCGCTAACATCGGTCCATTATTGAATCCAGCTCCTTCTAACATCTTAGGACAATACATCCTTAAGATCAAAGCAGACGGAGAGTGGTTGAAATCGATAATTATCGTTAAAGACCGCTAGTCTTCTAGCTTTCGAGCTATAAAATTGAAACCCCCTAGCCATTGGCTAGGGGGTTTTTTTATGTCTATATCTTTTTCTGTTAATCTGCGTATACGGGTACTTGAAATAGATTTATTTCAAAACATACTTGACATTGCGCTAAACACTTGTTTTCTTTGCACACATAAAAACTTAAGTAAAAACACTTAGTTCATGAATACATCTCTACTAGCTCCCTATCACCAGCGCTTCTCTAGAATTTTAAATGATACGATAATGAGACAACCAACAACATTATTAATTGCTCTACTATTGCTAATAGGATCTGTTGCATTTGCACAGAAAGGCCCGGGTGGGGTAAGTACAGAAACTACCGGTCCAGCCGATAGTGACTGTAAAATGTGGCTCGATGCTGGATCGTTGAGTTTAGCAGATGGTGCGGGTGTTTCCGTTTGGCTCGACCAATCGCTTTCAGATACTACGAACAATGCTTTTCAAGCTACCATAGCTAATCAGCCAATTTATAGAAGCGATGTAACAGCAGGTATAAATGGAAAGCCAGCCTTAACTTTTGATCAAAGTGATTACCTACAGCTTAACAGTTCTAACGATTTGAACTTAGACTTTAACAATACTCACCGTACCACAATAGCTGCATTCCGCACGGGTACCGATGTTACAACTCGTCAAGTGATTTATGAACAGGGCGGTAGTGTTAGAGGTATGAATATCTATATTGAAAATGGTTTGGTCTATATTGGTGTGTGGGATGATCAAACAGATGCTGATGGTACACCAGCTTTCCAATACAGAAGTGCATCAACCTCAGTTCAAGCTAACCAAACCTATGTAGTATCCAATCTTTTTTTTGGAACAGTTGGTTCGCTAGGTGGCTATGTTGAAGGTTATTTAAATGGTGTATCCATGGGCCCAAAAGTGGGTGGCGTAGGGGCAATATGGCAGCATATTGATTTACCAAGTATAGGTGCTGTTAGTGCTTCTACTTATTTTTCTGATGGTCCATTTGGTTCTGGTAATACCGGTACAGGTCAATTTCCATTCTTGGGCCGTATGGCTGAAATTATTTCTTATAAAGATACCTTGAATGATGCCCAACGAATTATTATTGAAAACTACTTAGGTGCAAAATATGAAGCCAACAACTTAACCAATGATAAATTTGACTACCAAGGTAGTTATGGTGAAGAAGTAATTGGTATTGGCCAAGAAGCTACAGGACTTCATAACACTAGTCAGGGTACAGGTATTTTCGAAATGGAAGGTAATACCGCCAACTTCAACGATGGTGAGTACTTGCTAGTAGGTCATAACGGTGCTGACTTAACAGAAACAACAACCAACATACCCAACACCTCTTCAAACACTAAGCGTGTTGAGCGCGAATGGCGCTTTGACCACACAGGTAACATGGGTGACATTACTGTTAAAGTAGATGCTTCTCAACTTCCAGCATTAAGCGGTGCTTTTAGTAAGTATGTATTGATTTTAGATCGTAAAGCAGGTATCACCTCACGTTTCAATACCAACAATGTTGATGTAATTGAAATGGTAAACATTGGCGGTAACGACTATGAAGCCACAACTTCAATTCCTGACGGTGCATACATGACTTTTGGTGTAATTAAGCCAGAAGCAAGTTTTGTAACTCCAACAGCTTTCGCATTCGAAACGGATGTTAACACAACTGAGCAAGTAGAAGTAGAATTGAATTACACTCCAGATATGGCTACTTCAATTGACTATGTATTTGTAAACGGTTCAGCTTTTAATGGAGTTGCCAATGACTACATCGGTAGCAATGG
>CAYGTK010000154.1:0-1216 GCA_964352775.1 uncultured Chitinophagaceae bacterium | reverse complement strand
GCTGACCTAGTTACACCAAACCAAATATTGGTGAACCTATTGGATGATGATAACCCACCAATGATCCAGTTTGCACAGGCTACTTATGAAAGTCCAGAGACTTTTGATGAGCCGCAGATATTTGTTACCATGAGTGCAATATCTGATAAAGATATAACTATAGACTATCAGATCAATTCAACTTTAGCTAATCCAGCTACAAGTGGTGCAGACTATAATTTAGCGTCAACAGGAACATTCTCCTTCCCAGCGGGAACGGATACTTTCCAACGTATACCTATCATTGTTTCTCAAGATGCTATTGAAGAAGTGGACGAAACGGTAGAATTAGAGTTATTAAGTGCTGGTATAAGTAATGCTACGCTAGGTACTATTGATGAGCATACCTTCTCGATAAAAGATTATACCGATTTTGAATTTACTGGTATTGCTGGTGTAGGTCAGTTGAGTGATATGATTGTTTGGATAGATGCTAACCGCGAAACTGGTTCACATAATTCACAAATAACGAATATTTCCAACTTTGCTCCTCAAGCAATAGATATAACAAGAAATGGTGGAAATGGTAACCGTGCGCGCTTGCAAACAACTGCAAACCTCATTAATGGAAGAAAGAACTTCCTGTTTGATGGTAGTGATGATAGATATGAAATGACTAATGATGCGATCATTAATGGTAATTCAGCTAGTAAGCATATCTTTTTAGCATTCCGAACAGGTAGCAATGTTAATAACCGCCAAATGGTCTATGGTCAAGGTGGTGCAACACGTGGATTGAACGTTCATATTCAGAACGGTAAGCTTTACACCGTAACTTGGAATAATGGTGAAACAGTTGCTACTAATGGAGACTG
The DNA here is from genome assembly GCA_964352775.1 of uncultured Chitinophagaceae bacterium. GTDB lineage: Bacteria > Bacteroidota > Bacteroidia > Chitinophagales > CAIOSU01 > CAYGTK01. The sequence continues at coordinate 362 of CAYGTK010000154.1, read as the reverse complement.
GGGTAATGGTTCTGGAAGCAATGTTACCCAATTTCTGGAAGGAAATATCGCAGCAAACACTACCTACGTAGTTTATGTAGAATATAACTTTAATAAAGCTGATCGTTTGGAAATGTGGATTAATGGTACACAGCAAACTACTGGAGTTATTAACGGTATTGGTCAATTATATGGTCATGCAGCAGCCTCTATCGGTCAGCCACGCGGAAATTATTATTTCCAAGATGGAGCCTTAACTACAAGTGCTGCTTTTGGTGGTCAAATTGGTGATGTAGTATTTTATAACAATGCACCTATTAATGATGCACGTAGAAACATCATTGAAAACCACTTATCAGCTAAATACAATGTAGCGATAGCTG
>CAYGTK010000153.1:0-10267 GCA_964352775.1 uncultured Chitinophagaceae bacterium | reverse complement strand
ACCATAGAGGTAGTGTCCGTTCACGGGTGGAACCTGTTAGAGGTTTTCTTATCGCAAGTGCAGTCTATGACCTGGGCGGGGCAGTTCAATGTCGATTTTCAAACTTACCTGATGCTATCTGCACTTTGGGTGGCTTGGCGTAGCAAGTTCTCTGCTCTTGGTATGGTTGGTGCTTTGTGCGCGCTTATATTGGGCATTATGTTTTTTGCCCCTTACCTACTGGTGGCCACTATTACTGCCGATGGTGATATGAAAAAGGTACTACTGGGCGCACGCCTTTGATATACCGCAATAGAAAAGGCCCGATGGGGCTAACATCGGGCCTATTCCGTATTCACGCCAACAAACACGGACTACTTAACCATCAACTTTCCTTTCCCTATCGTTCCTTGTTGACTTGTTATGTGAAACAAGTGAAGGCCTTTAGGCATTTCTGTAGTGCTTATGGTAAAACTGTTAGCAGCGGTCTGCTTTTTAAGCAGCAGTCTACCGTTCAAGTCGTATACCTCAAGTGTTTTAGTACCTTCCACCGCTTTGGTCCAATCAATAGTAGTGTTACCGATAGACGGGTTAGGGTAAGCCTTAAGCTCTCCAGCTAATTCCGTATTCTCTTGCACACTCACCATCGTTATGCGGCCAATGGTATGGAACTCGGTATTGGTAATAACGGGTTCGTTATAATCAAAATAGATGGCTGCACTATTCTCTATCACATTACCGTCTGCTAGGTCGGCATTTTGCGAAATAGAGTAGAATACATAACCATTACTTCCTGGCTCATCTACATTACTATCTGGAAGCATGATGTTGAGGTAGCTGAATTTCAACACACGACTCTCCAATATCTCCACCGCATAATCATGACTAGAAATACCTGCTTGGAAGGTACTCATGTCCATCAACGGCGTAATGGTATCGTAAATGTAGACATTAAAAGCAGTATCGGTACCGGTATTTTGAAAGCGGACCCGATACTGCAGTGGAGTGTTCTTTTCTATCAGCTTGGCAGCTGTAGCTCCTTTAGGATAACCCGTTTTGTCGTTAGGATCGTAAGCACCTATCACTTCCTGACAGAATACTTCAAAGCCTGGATATTCATTTTCTACTGGGAACTGCGTAATAAAACCTAAGCTGATAGGGCCTGTTCCGCAACCTTCTAACGCATCGGTAGTAAATGTACCGTAAGGATTATCGGGTGTTTGGTTGGCTATTACTCTAAATGTTCCACCCGTTGCTGGTAGGCTGAAAGTATTGTCTTGCAAGCTGTTCAATTGTTGCTGATCGTTACGGATCATAATATCATCTTCGATGACTACCAGTGCACTTGGCGCAGACATATTGCCCGTGCCCACATTGGCTATCCTAAAGCGAACACTGTCTTGGGTACATTGTACATCAGCGAACAATAGTGAACCATCCCAAGCACTGCTAGCTGGCGGGCATATGGTATCAGGACTAACGGTAGCCTCTATACAAAGTGTTTGGCCTAGCGCGGTGCTATCGCAGTTTACAATGGCTGAAAAGTTTATATTGAAGCACTCCCCTGCCTGTACCGTTCCAAAGTAGAAACGAATAGAATCGACCCCAACAGTATCAAAAGCTTGCGAAGCTCCCGTAAGGTCTAGTTCTGGTGGTAAACCTACTGTAACTTCCACGCTATCCTCGGCTTCTGTACCTGTATTACATACACTTAGGTTAAATGTGTTTTCAAAACATCGGCGCAATAGTGGCGTACCTATTTCTACTTCCAATCGCGGACACAATACTGTGGGCTCTAATGGAATATCTATTATAGTATCAGAATAGAAATTAGTGTAGTTGATCACAACTGGATAAGTAGAGCAAGCAGATGGCTGCCAAATATCTAGCGGACTTACTACACTTATAGTGTATGAGCCTGTATCTACTGTAGCGCTGTACTCTCCATTAACATCGGTTAGTAGTAATATAGTGTCGGTTGCACCTGCTATTTCTACGATCCACTGCTGTAGGCCTCTTTCTTGCAAAGTACTTTGAAAGCAGTCGCCATTGTTATCTTGAAACAACATGCCCGCTATGGTATTAGTTATAGTGCAGCCTAAGCTATCGGTGCGCATTAGCACGGCAAAATTTCCACCAGTATTATAGCTACCTGCCAGTAGCAAGCCATTTCCGTTAGTTTTAGTCATACCGCTAATGCTGGTAGTAGTTCGGAAATCATCAAAGCTGAGGTATTTACGAGAGGTTTCGTTCCCCAACATGTCAGTAAACACTATCATTCCGGGCCTTCCCGTAAAGCTAGATGGATGTCCACCAAGTGCAAAACCAGAATTAAGCCTTACCAAACTGCCCGATTGAGCATCTTGCATATATATGGTGTCCTCATAGGTTTGTGCCCATTCCTCTACGCCGTCGCTATCTACCTTCATTAATAGATATTGAAAATCGGAACCGAAAGCTGGAGGTCTAGTAAATCCACTTATAAATAAACCACCATCATCCGCCGGAAGAATTTGATTGAAATAGGCATCGTCTAATACTCCATATTCCTTTAACCAAAGAGAGTCGCCATTGGTATTCAGCTTCATCATCAAACCTGTTGAAAGGGCTTCACCCCCAACCATGTAGTACGCTCCACCCTGCTCTACCAATTGCTCCATTTGATACCAAAGGCCTGTAGCATAGTCTTTATACCAGGCTATGTTACCCACGGCATCTACTTTTACTACAGTTATTCCCTCACCTGAGCCGTTCAGTATTTTATAACCTATCATCAAAAAACCTCCATCGCTAGTAGGTATCATGTCCTTCAACTCCTCCCTGTAGATAGTGGCAGGTAGCTGTACGGTAAATATGGTATCTAAATTAGGGTCTAACAATGCCAGCATCATTTTGCTGGTGCTTTGTGGGCCTTGTCCAGCCACAGCAAAATTCCCATTGGGTAGTAGCTCTACCTTTCTCACATAGGTTAAGCCCGATCGGGCGCCAATTGGAATATCTTGCACCACGTTTCCATTTTGATCAACCTCACGAAGTGTTTGGTTTCCCATAATCGACCAAAAGTTGCCATTGTTAAGTGCTTGAGGGCGTATGGCAAAGCTCTGGTCGGTATAAAACTGCAACCAGCCTTGAGCTTGCATTTGTGTAAAAACGGAGAGAGATAAGAGTGTGAGTAGTATAGCGCGTTTCATGATCTTCAATTTAGACATTCTTTGATGATGTAAAAATGCTACCTATCACCTGCATAAAAAAGTTGAATATTTAGCTTATGTCGGATTTTGGTTATAAATACTGAATCCATAAGCCCTATATTTAAGCACTAGAAATGCATTCAATATCGAATTTTGAAAAAAGATAGGCTTTCAGAAATATTAGCAACCTTCCACGGAAAGGAGATAGATCAGCTAACCAAGTTCGTTAACTCACCCTATCATAACGACCATGAAGGGGTACTGCGGCTCTATCATTATCTAAAAGAACGAAAATTTGCCCCTGTATTAATAGAGGAACGTGAAGAAGTCTATGCCCTTGTATTTGATGATGAGTCTTATGATGATAAGAAATGGCGACATGTGCGCAACTACTTACTGAACGTGGTTCGTGCATTTTTAGCTAACGAACTCTATAAGAAGGATAAAGCCAGACTAGCAGTGGAATTAGCTGTTGCCACCAGAAAAAAAGGAGTACTAGGTTTTTTAGAGGATGAATTTCCAGCTTTAGAACGACGAGTAAAGCAACAGACTAATATAGGAGTAGAAAACTACCACTACCGCTATCAACTGGGGCAAGAGCGCTATAACTTGGCTGCCAGCAAGGGCAGACCACAACAGGTTAATATAGAAGAGGTAAGTAGTGATCTAGATGCTTATTACGCCATTAGTAAGTTACGAATAGCCTGTAATGCCATAAATCATCGCAGCCTTTTTAAGGGAGATCACAAAATAGAGTTACTACCAGAGGTACTTGCCTTAATTGAAGGGAAAGATCTGGAAAAACAACCATTGTTAAAGGTATACTACCACGCCTACTATTCGTTAAGCGAGCAAAGTGCAGTCCACTTTGAGGCCTTAAAAGAAACCCTTTTACAAAACACCGATACATTTGAAAGTGGTGAAAGTAAAGACCTATTTCTACTGGCTATCAACTTCTGTATCCGCCAATTGAACAATGGGCAAGAGGAATACATGGCTCAAGTATTCGACCTCTACCAACAAGGGATAGCTCGCGAGATATTGACCGAGAAAGGTAAACTAACCCCCTTTACCTATAAAAATGTAGTGTCGTCGGGAATACGATTAGGGGAGTTAGACGCTACCGAGCAGTTCATTACTACCTATAAAGACAAACTTACTGGTAGCGATGCCGATGGCATATATGCATTCAACCTAGCCAAGCTACATTTTGAAAAGAAGCATTTCCACAAAACAATAGAGGTGCTTAATAGTGTAAAGATAAAGGACCTATTTACCGATCTTGGGGCTAAGGTGCTGCTCATAAAAGCTTTCTACGAATTGGATGAATGGGAGTATGTACCTTCTTTAATTGATAACTTCCGCCAACTACTAGGCCGTAAAGAAGTATTGACCTATCACCGAACCAACTACAGCAATTTCGTTCGTGCAGTAAACCGACTAACATCGCTAAGAGAAAATGATGACAAGGCTAAAGAGCGCTATAAAAAATGGCTAGCCGAACAAGAAGTACTTACAGAGCGGAAGTGGCTGGTGGAAAAGGCGAAATAAGCAGCTCACTCTTATACAAATACACCTTTTACCGGCTAGTATACACCGCAAATGGAATTATCATTTCCTCGAGCGATACGCCGCCATGCTGGAAGGTATCATTGAAAAAATTGACGAAGTGGTTGTAGTTGTTAGGGTATACCAAGTAGGTGTCTTCTTTAGCAAAAATGTAGCGCGTGCTTACATTCGGGCTAGGCAAAAAGGCATCGCTAGGTTTTAGGATGTCGAACACAGCTTTGGGGTCGTAATTTAGATTCTTACCGCTTTTGTAGCGCATGTTGCTGGTGGTGTTTCGCTCTGCAATGCACTTGCTTGGGCTTTTAACACGTATGGTCCCGTTGTCGGTAGTAAAGATGAGGTTCACCTTTTTATCGGCTAATTTTTTCAAGGCATTGTGTAGTGGCGAGTGCTCGTACCAGCTCAAGGTCAAGCTTCGGTAGGCTGATTCGTCGCTAGCCAGTTCTTTTAGCACCTCCATTTCGGTACGGGCGTGGCTAAGCATGTCTACAAAATTATAAACGATGGCCACTAGGTGGTCGTTCATATGGTTAAGGATGTTATCCTCTAGCTGCTTGCCATTGTAGTGGTTAGTTACCTTGGTATAGCTGCTTTTCACTGGGTCGTTAAAGCTGCGGCGTAGCAGTTCTTCCATAAAAAAGCCTTCGTGCATGTTCTTACCACCTTCGTCGTCGTCCATTTTCCATTTATCGGGGTAGTCGGCAGCAATTTCGGTAGGCAGTAACCCGCTGAAAAGGGCATTACGGGCATATTGGGTAGCAGTAGGTAGTATACTGTAGTAAGTGTCTTCCTCTACCAATCGGAACTGCTCATTAATAAGCGGCTGAATTATCTTCCACTGATCTAAGCGCAGGTTGTCTATCACTATCAAAAAGGTGGGATGGTCGCTAGTAAGTAGCGGTAACACCCTACGCTCTAGCAGGTTGTGCGACATAATGGGCGCGCTATCTTCATCCGAAGGGTCGAGCCAATCGAGGTAATTATCGCTAACAAATTTGCAGAACTCGCGATTAGCCTCTTGTTTTTGCATGCTGAACACCTCATCCATACCACCCTCGCTGCGGCCCAGTTCTAGTTCCCAGTACACCAGTTTTTGATACAGCTCTGTCCATTGGCGGAAATCGAGTCTATCCTGTATGGTCATGTACATCTTTTGGAACTCCTTCTGGTAGTTGCTGGTGGTTTTTTCGCTCACCAGTCGCTTGTTGTCCATCAGTCGCTTAAGGGTAAGCAGTATCTGGTTGGGCTTTACGGGCTTTATCAGGTAATCGCTTATCTGCGAGCCAATGGCATCTTCCATCAGGTCTTCCTCCTCATTCTTGGTTATCATCACCACAGGCAAGGTGGGGTCCATCGCCTTTATTTCGGCTAAGGTTTCCAGTCCGCTAAGGCCAGGCATGCTTTCATCCAGAAACACGATGTCTATCCCCTTCTCCTTGCACTTAGTAATGGCATCTTGCCCATTGGTAACAGGTATAACGGTGTAGCCCTTGTGCTCTAAAAAAATGATCTGCGGCTTTAGGATGTCTATTTCATCATCTGCCCAAAGAATGTTGATGTTTGCCATGGTGCTAAAATTAGGGAATTACCAATGACCAATTAACAATTAAGCAACACAAGTTATTGTTAGGTTCTACTCTTTATATCTATTTAGTACTTTAATGCGGTGATAGTATTTCAATTGGTAGTAGGAATAATAGTATTGACGGCTATAGTAGCCATACTGTACACTACTGTCTAAACTATACCCACACTATGCCAGACCTTTGAGTATTTGCTATCAAAATACGCTAGTATGCATACCCATCAATTCCACAAGTTCTACCTTAAGATTACTGCAATAGTTATTGGCTCTTTTGGGCCGCTTTTCTTTTTGGCTAGCATGCCTGAGTATAGCGAGCCTATCCGTTGGTCGCTTGACTTGTTAAGTTGGCCTATAGATGGCGCAACTACTTTCGATCATCCCGATGCTCATTTCCTTTCGGCACTCACGGGTGGCTTCTTGTTCGGTTGGGGAGTGATGATATGGTGCCTATCAATTTGGGTATATGATCTTGCTCCCGAAGGTGTTCGTAAGTCTGTGCTAGTAGGTTTATTATGCTGGTTCGTGCTTGATAGCACAGGCTCTATTGCATCGGGTAATGCGAGCAATGCGCTGTTTAATGTTGTAGTGCTGCTGCTAGCTGTTGGTCCACTTTGGTGGAAGGCTGAGCAATAGCTCTTTTGGGGATGAGCTATACAACTTTAATACCTTTGGCTAAGTCGATCATTTGTTTAAAAGTAGACTTACCACCAATTTCTATCTTATGATCTTTTGTGTGTAAAAAGTACTCTAGGCTAGTAGATGTTTTTATTTCTTTAATATGTATCTCGTGGAGTGCTCCTGTCTCTATAAGCTTCGTATTACTAAAACGTACTTGACGAATTTTATACCCTTGACCATTATCGTCTATTTCCAATTCAAAGTAAATGAACTTGTTTTTCAGCTTATAAGCTAAATACCCCACCAAAACGACTGTCATAATTAAATGTCTTATGCTTCCTCCTGATAGAAAAGAAAGTACAGCTGGAATAAGCATTAACAGCAAAAAGGCATACGAAGGATCGTTACCTATTTTCATTCTGTTTTTTAAACTATCTGACATGCTATTATTTATTTCTGTAAATATAGTATCAGCTAGAGTAATTAACTTAATTAGCTTTTTGGATAAGGGATAAGAATCTTAAACAGGAAAGAAATAGGTTCTACCATCTTCTAAAATAAATCGCTTTTCTACCACACGAGGCCAAAGCGGCTTAAGGGGGAGTTCTTTTTCCCAGCTGCGAAACTGTTCTTCCATATTAATGAAGATATTATGATCATCGTGGTAGATGTTGTTCATTTCCGAAGGGTCTGAATTTAAGTCGTAGCCCTCATCCCAGCAGTCGCGGGTACTTCTAACGAATTTATGGTCGCCCTTTATCATCGCCTTTATATGATCGGCCCTAAAGTAGAGATGGTCGTGAGGAGTCTTTTTGGTAGACCTGGTTAGGTAAGGCACTAAGTTCTTGCCATCGTATACTCTATCATTTGGCAGTGCCATACCTACCTCAGCGGCAGCTGTGGTAAATATATCCATAGCCGATACCATTTCAGGGTATACCATTCCTGGTTGTAGCTTTGCAGGCCATTTCATCATCATTGGTATGCTGATACCCCCTTCAAAATGGGTTAATTTGCCCCCCTTTAAAATGCTATTATCCGTAGCACCTGTGTACGATGCGCCGCCATTATCGCTCAAAAACCAAATGATGGTATTGTCTTCAACCCCCAAGTCTTTTACTGCTTGATTCACATCGCCTATGGCATCATCCAGCGCATCTATCATAGCATAATATACACGGTGGTTCTCGTCTATGGTGTCGCCTTTTGCATCGGTTATCCATTTGTCGTAATAGTCATCGGGCGCTTGAAAAGGCACGTGGGGCGCATTGAAAGATAGGTAGAGAAAAAAGGGATCATCCTTATTCTCTTTCATCCAGTTAATGCCTTTATCTCTTATGGCCCAGGTTAAGTAATCTTCTTCAATTACCTCTATCCCATCCTCTCGAATAGCCGATGCACCCGTTCGTTTTTCTTTCCACTGGTGGCGGGCACTGAATTGATCTTGCACATGCGTAGCGTAGCCTGGTGTAGTTTGCTCCGGGGTGTAAATGGTAGAGTGCCCTAAAAAACCATAACTATGATCGTATCCACGGGCTAGGGGAACTTGCACATCACTGCTGCCCATGTGCCATTTACCCATAAATGCCGTTTTATAACCGCTCTTTTTAAATAGCTCTGACAGCATTATTTCTGTTGGTGGAACGCCTTGCTTTGCATTATGCTTGTTTCGAGGATACCTGGGTTTGGTCATCACCATAAAGTCATCGGTATTAGCCAAATACTTAGCCCCCAGATAGGTGATGATGTTATTGGGATAGCGGCTTACATCTTGTGTTTCGTAACCAAAACGGTGCTGGTAGCGGCCCGTCATTATACCCGCTCTGCTCGGTCCACATACGGGTGCTGATGCATAGGCTTTTTCAAACAATACACCTTCGCTGGCTAGCTTATCAATGTTGGGGGTATGCATGTGCCGTTCCCCATAAGCTGATACTTCATATTTGCCCAAGTCGTCGGCCATTATTATGATTACGTTGGGGGGCTGCTTAACTGTTTTTGGCTTGGCCCCTAAAAAGGCTTTTTTATAGCTTAATAGGTCTTCATCCCAATCTATCTTCCATTTCATTGAGCCCGTAGCTAAGGGGTAACACCCAACTATGAGTAGAATTGAAATGAGAAGAAGCAATAGACGGCTGCGCATAGAGTACTTAACTATAAATTACTGCTAATGTTTTACGATATCAGAAGGTTTTACAGAAATAGGAAGAATAAAAAAGCCTCCAGACAAAATAGTCAAGAGGCTTGCTTAATTGTATCATAGAATACTAGCTAGGCTATTCCACTATCACCAATCTATCAGTAATTACTACATTGCCATTTTGCTTGATTGTGTAGAAGTAAGTACCTGCAGCTAAGTTTAAGTTTAGGCTAGTGTTTTGTTGCGATACATTTTCAAGTAGCACTTGCTTACCTGCTAGGGTGAAGAGGCTGAAGGTGGTTTCTTCAATAGTTGGGTTATTAATTACTATCTCTAATCTATTGCTAGCTGGGTTGGGGAATACTTTGATGTTGGAACTGATAATAGTTTCAACACTTACCAGTACTTGAAGTTCCGTAGTAATGATGCTGTCACATCCTGCTGCATTTACTAAGGTATCTGTATAGGTGCCTGTCATAGTTTGGAATGCTCCACCTGCAAATACGCTATCGCCTGGGTTAATGTTAACCATTTGGGTGAAGGTGGTTACATCGTTCACCGTTAAATTTAGCGTGCGGATGCTGTCGCAACCTACGGCATTGGTTAGGGTATCTACATAAGTGCCTGTAGCGCTGTAGCCTGTAAAGCTTTCGCCAAGGCAAATAGTAGTATCTACTGTTGTAGTGTTAAGTGGTAATACGGTAAGATCGAGTATACGAATACTATCACAACCATTTACTTGGAAAGTATCTGTGTACACACCTGTGTTAGAATATCCTTCTATACTACCGCCAAAGCAAAGACTTACCGTTAAGTTTTCCGTAAACGTGAAACAAGGCACTTGAAAAACCCTAACATGGCCCGAAGATGTACCATTACCTGTATTACCGGGTGCCCCAATGGCTACAGACCTTCCATCGGCCGAAAGACCTACTGAATGGCCGGAAAGATCGCTAGCGGCTTCTCCTTCTATATCCATGTTTTGCTGCACCCAAGCTGAGCCATTCCAGTTGTATACTCTTGTATGGCCAGCACTTTGACCAATGCCATCATTAAAGGGCGCCCCTATGGCTACGGTTCTGCCATTTGCTGAAAGGCTTACCTCAAAGCCCGATTCATCACTATTAGCTTCGCCATCAATATCTAAGCCTTGTTGGTTCCAATTGCTACCATCCCAGTTATATA
>CAYGTK010000152.1:0-10281 GCA_964352775.1 uncultured Chitinophagaceae bacterium | reverse complement strand
ATATAATGCAAGTTCCAAGGGGGTTCTACTAGTTAAAGTAGAAGAGCGAATCTTCGCAATCACATTTGGATATGGGCATATGCTTCTTACACCTGGTATCTGTGAGGAAAGGTTTGGTCTGAAAGTAGCACTTGGGGTGGTCAGTTCAGAGAATCTCCGAAGCATAGACAAGAAGAATATGTCTGTTGTACCAAAATTATCGAAAGAGCAAATGACTAAGGATGGGACTTTTGCTGATTTTGGTGTGAATATAGAGCAGGACATGCTTTCCGGAATTACCGGCAAATCAACTTCTAGTTTATTTGGCAAAACCATCACAGGTAAAGATGCGCTGAGTGCATCTATCAAAGTAGACTTTACGAATGTTCGTGAGTTTTTGGAAGATTGTTTAGTTAAGTACAAGAGCAATGACTATAAGAAAGATTTTGCCTGGATTGATTACATTGCAGAGATAAAAGACCCAAAGGTTTTAGATGGGCTTAACACTTCTCTTGTTGAAGGAATAAAAAACGAAACTTCCGATAAAACTTGGATGGCTATTCCAGAAATAGTGAGGTGGGAAGATATATCAGAATTCAAGCTAGGTAAAAAATCATTTGGTGATGATATTGATCTTCCTACCTACCTCTCATTATTAAGAGAGCAAACTAAGGGAAACCTCTCATTAGCTACATTGAAATCTCAGAGAATAGATTGTATTAGTGAGAGTTCCGGTGATATCATTTATTCTTGGTCGGTTTATAATTGCATTTATAGTGAAGTTTCCATAGCAGAAGGACTCTATATTTTTAGTAACGGTAAGTGGTATCAGGTAGAAAAAACATTTGCAGATAGAATTGGAGTTTCCTTCAAGAATACTTTAGCCATTTTACCCGGGGTCAGCATGCCGACTTGCGCAGAATACTATAACGAAGCAGATTATAATGAGAATGCATCAGAAGAGTTGGACTATTGCAATATGGATAAAAACCTAATTCATCATGGAGGCTCTAAACAAAAAATTGAGTTCTGCGACCTTTACTCAAAGAATGAAAAGAGGCTTATACATGTTAAGTATTATGGGTCGTCCTCGGTGCTGAGTCATTTGTTTGCACAAGGAATGGTTTCAGCAGAACTCTTTCTGTCAGATGCAGAGTTTAGACAAAAACTAAACGATAAACTTGGAGATGATTTTAAGCTCGATAATCCAACAGATAAACCAAATCCTTCCGAATATGAGATTGTTTATGCAATCATAAGTAAGTCCGCAAATGATCTCGATATACCCTTCTTCAGTAAAATCAACTTGAGAAACGCCATAAAACGACTCCAGACTTTTGGTTATAAGGTCACTCTATGTAAAGTGTCTGTTGACGCAACTTAGAAATAAGTAAGATTAGGGTTTCCGTGGATAAGTAGCTTAGCACTTAGTTTTGTATAGTTAGTTTATATTAGTTTTGTTATCAGCAGATTTTGCGGTGGTCCATAGTACAATTCTGCCGAGGTTCATACTAAATTTTGCGCTGGCCAACCTGAAAATACAGATAGCTCTTCCCCTTCCTGTCCTGTGTGAATGGCAAGGGTTGTTCATGATAATCAGTCACCTGAATGAGTTTCCTCACCGTCAGTCGATGGATGGCATTGGTGATGGATCGAGGTGAGAGTCCGGTCTTTTTCTTGAACTGAGAATGGGTGATACGATCACGTACTTTGCGTTTTCCCGTCTTGAAGTCCTTCCATCCGATAGTTTGTCTGATAACAATGAGAAGGACCTTTAATTCAGCTTCTGAGAGGTGTGGGAGGTAGTCATCAAGGAAAGTATTGGGTACTAGCGTGGTTCTTTTGTATGTCATATGTTGGTAGTATCTCTTCTCTAAAGATACGTGTGGTTAGGAGTGGAGAGTGTTACAACAGATCTCGGTTGTATGGGTACGACGCTTGCTCTTCCTTCTCAAGAAGGTGCTTCTTCCGTATTGCTCGATATTGGGTTCGAATAGTGGTGAGGTCTGCCCGCAAGGAGACAGTTTTTGCTAAATAAGCAATAACTAGATCTATCAACGCTTTTTTGGTATTCTACCTATATGAATATTGATTATGAAATCCCAGAAGACTCTGGCGTTTTTCCCTTGTCCGACAAGCTTGTTCGTGAGTTTCAGAGACTATGTTACGAGGAAAAAACACATGGTAACGTATGGATTTAGCGCTAAAAGAACTATTGTATTGAGAATAGAGGCTGGGTTTTATTTTTTCAAATTTTGGCGACCACATCTCTCGGGGAGGTAATCGTCGAAAGAGAGGGTAATTGCCATTGTAGCTCGGCTGGTTAGAGCGTCCGCATGGAAAGCGGGAGACAAATCTGCTCAGTGGCTCACTTATATTTGCATTCAGTTAAAATTTAATAAAGTATATGCTCAGAGTTATTGACATTGTCTTAGGTTGTTTGTATCTTAAGATAATTCAAATTGTTCACGCTAAAACTAAATACAGATGGGACTTTTTTCATCAATTTTCAAGGGTTCAAGTGGTAACCGTTCTTATAAGGGGCGAGTTAACAATAAAGATGCTTCAAAAAGGACAGTGGATATATTTACTAAAACTGGTAGCGGAAAGCATGTTCACCAAAGTTACAACCAGACCATCAGTAGTCGTGGCTCCTCGTATAAAGAATATCATGGTGGTGAAAACTCTCATGATAGAGGTTATAACAAAGGCTAGATTTTTACACTGCTTATAGCACCCTTCAAGTCATCTAAGGTGTAGGGGGTGTCAGATAGGTTTCTATGCAGTAGCATTGAAGACACTATAGCATAGAGCAATTCTATGCCCTCATCCTCATACCACTTCTCTTGCTTGAATAGACTGTACTCTGGATATATTGTTTGCCAGAGAAGGGTAGCGGTCTGCATATCATCAACTAGAATAGCTTCACCTGTTTTAGACAGAATAGAGAGTGCCTTGTGTTTATTCATGACAATACAATACCAAGAACTGGATAAAATATCTATCCGCCCCCCTCTACTGATTCAGTTGCAATCCACCCTTGTCATAGCAAGATAAGTTTGTCGCAATGCGATTAATAACATTAGTACAATTCTGCGCAGGTTCATGCTAGATTTTGCGCTGCCCCACCTGAAAATACAGATAACTCTTCCCCTTTCTGTCCTGTGTGAATGGCAAGGGTTGTTCATGGTAATCGGTCACTTGTATCAGCTTCCTCACCGTTAGTCGATGGATAGCATTGGTGATGGATCGTGGAGAGAGTCCAGTCTTTTGTTTGAATTGTGAGTGCGTGATACGATCACGTACTTTGCGTTTTCCCGTCTTGAAATCCTTCCATCCGATAGTTTGTCTGATAACAATGAGGAGGACCTTTAATTCAGCTTCTGAGAGGTGTGGGAGGTAGTCATCAAGGAAAGTATTGGGTACTAGCGTGGTTCTTTTGTATGTCATATGTTGAGTGGTATCTCTTCTTTAAAGATACGTGTGGTTAGGAGTGGAGAGTGTTACAACAGATCTCGGTCGTATGGGTACGATTCTCTTTCTTCCTTCTCAAGAAGGTGCTTCTTCCGCATTGTTCGATATTGGGTTCGAATAGTGGTGAGGTCTGCCCGCATAGAGTTTAATTGTAAGGCAAAACCATCCAAATAGCCTTGTTTTGCATAGCGTTTCTTGGGTTCGAAGCACCCCTTTTTAGCTTTATAGGAATGGAAGCACTTTAGGATTGCATCAACTCCATTACGCCTTGTAAATGAAAGGTTTTTATCCAATAATTCTAGGTTCGAAGCATATCTTTGAAGTACTTCTTTTTTCTGTTTTTTATCTCCGTTTATAAATAATGTACAGGCCCTTGTCAAGAAATCTAGGTCAGTTTCTAAAAGATCTTTCCAAAGCCTAAATGAGTGGTTTTTTGTGTTTTGTTCAAGCTTACTTAGCTCGAAATCAATACGATTTTTTGCTTCTAAATATTCCTCTTTTGTAAGCTCATCGTCACTTCGAAGTTCAATTAATCGTTCTTGACGTTGCTTGAGTATTTGTATTTTGTATTTTGCTTTCTTAATCTCAACTATGTTCTCTTTTCCCTCTATCTCTTCAATCTCCTCTAATCCCTTAAGCACAAAAGTTCTGAAAGCATTGTTATATCTTATGGAAGTAAGTTCATGTTGTATCTGGTTTTCTATTTCCTTTACAGTAATTGCAGATTGCGAACATGGTTCATGATTTTTGGTACAGCGGTAGTAAGTGATGTCCACAGTCGATGGATTAGCCATTTCTGATACATTTCTATTGCAAAGAGGGCAAAAATCCTTTGTCTTAGCCGAGAATTTCTTTTTGCAAGCAGTACATATTATTTGATATTTATGTTCTGACGTGATATGACCCTTGCACTCCCCGCAGGTAATCAAGCCTCTATATGGAAAGTTGTATTTTTTTGCCCGCGTAGATCTGGAATCCCCGTCAAGTATTTTTTGAGCATTTCTATAATCCTTTTGACTAATCATTGTCTTGTGCTTGCCTTCATGTAGTTTTCTGACCTCATTACTATCCGTAAAGAAAAACTTACCAGAATAGAATGGGTTTCTGAAAATTCTCAGAAGTCTTTTTCGATTGATTGCTTTGGTAGATGCTTTAAGCAACCTCATCTCGATAGCTACGTCAAGAATTTGGTCAAGTTGGAAGTTCTCACTTAAAAAAATATTCCAAAGCTTTTTTACTTTTTTGAACTCTCCCTCTTTGGGGATTATTTCTGCGTCTGAACCTAATTTGTATCCTGTATTATGGCGATAACCTAATGGCAAGTGAAGATAAGGATACCAGCCTCTTTCAGCCTTTCTACGATACCCTCTCAATACATTATCACTTAAGTCGTTAATGTATTGATTTGCCATTCCAAATTCAACTTGCATCATAAGAACATTATCCTTTGGATAATAGTCTTTACCCACTGTCGCAATATGTTTAATCTTACCTTGTTGTAGATACCAACTGATATGGCCACCATCAATGGGGTTTCGCGCCAAACGGTCAAGCTTCCAGCAGATTATCCCTTCAACTTTCCTACGCTCTAATTTTTTCATCATGGAAGCGAACCCTAAACGGCCTGGTTTCTTTGCGGAGATAGCTTCACATATAGTGTCTACTATTTCATAGCCGTTCTTCTTGGCGTGTGAAATACACTCAGCAACCTGATCTTCAATTGACGCTTTTTGCTTGTCTTCCGACTCACTCGACTTTCGAGCATACAGGACATATTTGAGAGGCATAATAAGGATGATATAAACTCATAATTTTTCTTTGAGCGTAGCATGATCTTATACGATCGTCGAATCCCTAGTCTTGTTAGTTGCGTCGCTCCTACGAGCAAGAATAAGAATAGAACGCACATATATTAATGCCTCATAGGCCATGATTCTACCCTTTTCACGTGAGATTCGCGTACCATGCTCTTGCTCATATGTAGTACGAAATAATTCTACAAGTTCATTTGAAAGCTGTTCTGGTGTTGTAGTCATGTTGAAATAGTAACCCTTTCTAGCAAGGTGAAAAGGGTTACAAAAATGCTAGTTCGACAGGGTTTGAGTACTACGTTATCACCTTACATTAAGTGATTATAGTAGTTATGGTTATAAGGTCTTTAATCACCGACTTAAGATGTCTAGTTCTCAACCTCCCTTACAACTCCAATACAAAGGCAAGACCAGAAAAGACAAAGCTGTACTTGAGCTGTTTTCTGGTTGCGGAGGATTAGCTCTTGGTCTTGAACAGGCGGGCTTAAATTGTATTGGCCTTTTCGAAATTGATAAGTCTGCCGTTTCATCATTAAAGTTGAATCGACCAAATTGGAATGTAGTTATAACTGACATTTGTAACTTCTCCTTTAAGCAATTCAAAGGAGAGGTTGACGTGATAACAGGTGGCTTCCCTTGCCAACCATATAGTGTCTCTGGGAAGATGGCTGGACTCAAAGACCGAAGAGGTGGCTTGTTCTATGAATTTCTTAGGGCTATCGAGGAGACACAACCTAAAATTTTTGTTGGGGAGAATGTTCAAGGGCTAGTCTTCCACCAGAAAGGAGAGACTTTAGCTTACATGATTGAAGAGCTCAGAAAAATTGGATATCAAGTTCAATACAAGGTCTTGAATGCGTTTGATTACGGAGTGCCTCAAAAAAGGAATAGGTTATTCATAGTTGGGGTTCGAAATGACATTAAACCCGAGTTTGAGTTCCCATGTGAGCAAAACATTCAATATACACTCAGTGATGCTTTAAAAAAGGGCCCTCTATATAGCTCCGATGTAGATACATCGGATGGCGCAGAATACAGCGCTATTAAAAGAAGAATCATGGAGCTTGTTCCTCCTGGTGGAAGTTGGAAAGACCTACCTCTCGATATTCAAAAAATCTACATGGGAAAAATGTTCGAAAAAGAAGGAAGTAAGGTCGGTGTGGCTCGGCGACTTTCATGGGATAAGCCGGCATATACTCTTTTGTGCAGCCCCGAGCAAACTACCACCGATCAATGTCATCCAGACTATCCACGTCCACTGACATTAAAAGAATACGCACGAATTCAAACTTTCCCAGATGATTGGAATTTTGTTGGTTCTAAAGCTCAGATATATCGTCAAATCGGAAATGCTGTGCCAGTTGCACTTGCAAAGTGTATGGGTATGTCCATTACTAAATTCCTTGAGAAGATAGGTCGTGGAAAAGCCACTTGATTCGTTAACTAAAAAGCCCCCCCCTGATCTAAATCCTTGAGCATAAACAGGTTGAGAAAAAAGCATTTTTTGACTTCTATAAATACAACGGAAGATAGAATAGAGTGACTACTGAATTCATTAAAAATTAAATCAGTAGTCATATGGAAACCAAAAAGCGAGACACTTATACGGAAATCACTTCCATAATTATCAACCACCTCGAAAGCGGTATTATCCCTTGGAGAAAGAAATGGAACAAATATGGTTTAGCAACCAACATTTATACTAAGCAAATGTATAGTGGGCTAAACCTTTTCTTTCTCAACATAAGAGGATTTGAAAGCAATCTCTTTGGAACATTCAAGCAAATTGCGAATATGGGCGGAAGTGTAAAGAAAGGCGAAAAAGGAACTAAAATATTCTTTTGGAAACCTATGGAAAAGAAGCCACAAGAAGGAGATGAGGAAATTGATAAACCACGCTTTGTACTTCGCTCTTACACAGTTTTTAACTTTAGTCAAACAAAAGGAATGGAGATTAATATGGAAGATTTTCCTCCATCCTATTCGGGCACGCCAATAGAGATCGGCGAAAGGATTATTAAAGAATTTCCATTTCCTCCTGCAATTGACTACAATGGAATAGAGGCTTGCTATTCCCCAAAGCTTGATATTGTTTCGATACCACCTAGAAAAAGCTTTGTAGACGCAGAAAGCTTCTACAGTATTCTGTTTCACGAACTTGTTCATAGTACGGGTCATGCGAAGCGATTATCTCGTAAAGGAATCGCTGTACTAAATACAAGGGATGTAGAGCGTTACTCTGAAGAAGAGCTCATAGCAGAATTAGGGGCATCCTTCCTTTGTGGTCATACAGGAATCGTCCAGGATAACTTTCAACACAATGCGGCCTATATACAATCTTGGCTAAAGGTGTTTCAGAATGATCAACGAATTCTTTTGAGAGCTGCTGGGAAAGCTCAAAAAGCTGTAAATCACATTCTGGGAAAAGCTCAAGCTGGAGGTAACCGTGAATAAACAATTTATTCGAACCTCTCGGCTGAAAGTTCAATATCTATTTAGAAGAAACCCGAGTGCAAGAGTTCCTCAAATCCGTATTCAAGGGTTATATCTTGAGCGATTTGGCTTCACTATAGGTAAAGTAATACTAGTGGAGTGTTCAAAAAATAAAGTGATCATTAAAACACTATAAATTCTGCCACCAAATAGGTGGCTTTTTTGTCATTAACACTCTCCTATAATATCGTTGCATTACGAGTATAGTTAGGTAATGGTAAATAAAGACTCTCAAAACATCACGATTCTAGGAAAATCCAATTACTGGGACAGATACAAGACTTTTGGAATTAAGGACGATGACCGATTGCTTCACTCCTACATCATCGGGAAGACGGGTACTGGCAAATCAACACTCCTTAAAGGTATGCTAATGCAAGACATAGAAAGAGGTGATGGAATTTGCCTTATGGATCCTCACGGAGATCTTGTTTCAGAGATTTTCGATTCTATCCCAGAGAGCCGCAGAGCTGATGTTATCTATTTCAATACTCCAGATGCTGCATTAAAGTTTAGGTATAATCCATTTAAAAGAGTCTCCTTTGAAAAGAGGTCTTTAGTAGCATCGGGTATTCTTGAGTCTTTAAAAAAGCTATGGAACGACGCATGGGGCGTAAAGCTCGAACATATTCTACGTCATTGCATTCTCGCTTTATTAGACCAACGCTACGCTTCAATTGAAGACATACAGCGACTTCTCTTGGATAAGACGTTCAGAAATTCAGCAATTCAATCAATTGAAAACGATAGTGTTAAACGATTTTGGGAAAAGGAATTCAAGGAATATAACAAGTATGATCTATTACCTGTTCTTAACAAATTAGGTGGAATCCTTGCCCATCCCGTTATTAAGCGAACCCTCATTTCTAACCCAGAAGAGATCTCCTTACGTAAATCTATGGACAATAAGAAGATAATTTTAGTTAACCTTTCTAAAGGACATATAGGTGAAGATGCTAGTCAGATTTTGGGCGCTCTCTTCGTGACCTCAGTAGCTTCCGCAAGCTTCAGTAGGGCTTCTCTAGCTGAATCAGAGCGTATTCCTTTTCACTTCTACATTGATGAGTTTCATAATTTCACGACGCTCTCACTAGTCAATATGTTCGCCGAGTTACGAAAGTTCAAAATCGCCATGACTCTTGCACACCAATATCTTCATCAACTAGATGACAAGATACGTCGAGCAGTGATTGGTAATGTTGGTACTGTTCTCACCTTTAGACTTGGTTCTGACGACGCTATCGTTATGGCACGGGAAATGTTTCCAGATATTGCATTAGAGGATTTTATTCATCTTCCCAACTATCACTTTTTCATTAGACTTATTATAGATGGTAAACCAAGCAGAGGTTTCAGTGCATTTACTATTCCCCCTCAAAGCCCTCCGAAAAGAAATTCTCAAGAGTGACCTCAAAAGCATTTAAAATCTTCATGAGGCTTACAAGGGTTATGTTCTTCCCTGTTTCCCACTTAGCATACTGAGTAGGTTCAAGATCCTTGGCATAGGCAAAATCAAAAGCATTTTTATACCCTAAGCCCTTTCGGAATTCTTTCAATCTTTTCCCGAACCTTTTAAGTAGCTCTTCCTCACTATAGTGCTTAAATGACATACAGCAAAGCACGTTTCTCTGCGGGGATTATAAAAAGCAATATATGCCTAAGCAATATATTGCTTATATTTGTTTTCATTCTTTACCCCTAAAGCATAAAAACCATGAAACACTTATTTCTCCTCCTTTTCGTGACAATAGCTGCTAACATTTCAGCCCAACAAGTCACCGCTCCTATTTATTACAATTTTGACGACTCGACAGAGATTGTCGATTGGGAATTCTTCAATGATTCCTTGCTATTCTGGGAGTTTTCTGGCGTTTCTTCGATAAAAGCAGTTAGTTCCGATGACGATCAGGGTTTTTGCCGAATGACTACACCATGGATTAATATTGCTGACCTTCTAAATCCATCATTTGCGTTTGAGGTGTTCGTTAATGTGTCACAAACAACAAATAGCAGTTGCTACCCTGCACTCGGACTTGCCATTAATCAACCTTCAGGAACAGTTGAGCTTATAAACCTAAGAACGACAGAAGACGTATGTGGTAGAAGAGACCAGAGTATTTTGCCAGCCTCATGGAGAAGTCTTCGCTACGACTTATCATCCACTAATCCAAAGATTACCGACACGCTCATCCAATTCACCTTTGTAGCAGACTTTTTTGATAATGTCCACGGTGTAGTAAATATTAGAGCTGTTCAAGTAGATGAAGAGAATATCATTCTGAGTACGCCTAAATACATCACGTCTCAAGAATTTATAGCTTATCCAAGTCCTTCTTCGGACGTAATAAGATTTATGGGTTTACCTTCTTCCTTTGAGTACTTTATATTAAATGTTCAAGGCCAGAAAGTACTTTTTGGTGATTCCGACAAAGAGGAAGTTGATGTAACTGAGTTACTACCTGGCCGTTATTTTATTCAAATACGCTGCACTGATGGAAAGATGTACAAGTCATCCTTTATAAGG
>CAYGTK010000151.1:4796-10482 GCA_964352775.1 uncultured Chitinophagaceae bacterium | reverse complement strand
GTGATAACCACGTCTAAAAACCAAGCTAAGGTTACTTTTTCTGAAGACCAAACGGCATTTACAACTGGGTTATTCGTCCAAGTAGGAATAACATTGATGTACCATAATGCAACTGGAAATACAAAGACTAAAGCGGGCAGACTTAATTTGGTAAAGGTCATAAACCCATCCTTCTTTAACTGTAATAATGCAGATACTGCTAAGGGCATAAATAGCAGAATGAACGGTAGCTTTATTAGTGCTGCTACGCCAAGTAAAGAGCAAGCTAAGTACCACAGCCAAATGCGTTTACCCCTCTCATAGTTCAACCAAAACACCCACCCCCATATACCTAGGAGTAAAGACATATTATCGGGTATTGGGTTGATACCATAATAGAAAAGCAGAGGTGAAAGGCTGAAGCACCAACTCAATGCTAAAGCTTGCCAAGTATTTTTTAACAGAACCCACCCCAAGAAATAGATACCTATTAGTGATAGTATATGGAGCAGCCAATAGTATATCCTTGAAACTGCAATTTGCTCGCTAAAAGTTTGAAACAACCATCCATTTATCCATTGAGGAAGAGGGAACTCTTTACGAAGTACTCCATCGGGATATATCAGGTAATTCTGCTGTGGGTGGAGAATATCCATACCAGTTCTAGCAAAGTTCTGGGCTATTGTAACGGTCTCAGTCTGCTTCCAGACGTGTTGACCAATAAGGTCTAATGGGAATACACGTAGATGCATTACCAAGCTGAGGGTAGTTATTACTACCAAACCAGTTAACCCTGCATAGCGCCCTTTAAGCATGAGGGTGAAGATAGCATAAAGCCTAAATGCCTAGGCTGTCTTCGGACTGTATTTTCTAGAGAAATAAATGATGATAGGAACAATGATAACCGTAGGTCCTAACCAGAAGATGATATTAGGTACATCGCTAAAAATTCGACTAAGAGTTTGCACGGTAAATGCTGTGGTAGCGGCTATAAATCCGCCCAGCATATTGCCCATGTGGTAGCGGTAAAAGAAAGCTGCGCTATCAGGTCGTTTAAAGAATGGACGCACGTTACCTATTACACCATTTAATCCAAGAAGTCCGAATACGATCAATACGATGTAAGCTTGGTTTTTGCTACCCGATATCCCCATATATGCTCCTGTTCCTAGCATACTTAGCATAAGTAAAAAAGCGATGAATGAAACGGCTTTATCGTGCCAAGGAACGGGCTGGTCTTTATGTAGTCCTCGTAGCTTGGTAATGCGATAACCAGAGTAAACGCTGTAAAAACTGAACACAGCTATCATCAATAAAAAGGGATTGTAATTGTAAGTACCCAATACTAATGCGGTTAAAAAAATAACAGCCATGCTAATAAAGAAGGTTAGCCCAGTTTGCCGATGAAGCGCCCCCGTTTTTTTAGCGGCAATAGCCACTGGGGCTGATAATAAACAAAGCCCACCAGCGATGATGTGGGTATAAAGTAAGACCTGTATCACGAGTTCCATAGTTAAAAGCATTTGTGCAATACTAGGGCTGTAAACCAACACTGGCAAAAATTTGGGATGAATGCAGGTATAGAGGGATGAACTGCCCGTTTAGGTATGAATGGGTTGCAGTTGGTTCACATATGCCTCTACATGTTGTGATTTACTACGGGCAACGGGTAGCCCCATTTCTAAACCATTAAGATGAAGTGTATAGCCTTTGGCTGTACCTGAGATCTGTTGGAGGTGATATAAGTTGACGATAAAAGCTCGGTGTGTTCGTAAAATGGACGGGTGATCTTCTATCCATTTTTCGGCGGTTATCATGCGATTTCGGAGGAGATGTTTTTTTGGTCCGTCATTCTTGTAGTGTATCTCTAAGTAGTTGGCAGAAGAAGTAATATAGAGCAACTGATCAGCATTTAGCTGAAGAATATCCTTACCATTTTCAGACTGGAATAAAAGCTTGTTGGTAGGGGAGGGAGTAGGTCGTTCTATCTCCTTTTTTGGAAGATGATCGGTCATCTGCTTTGCTTGCGATAGATTATGTTGTAGAAGTCTATTCTGATTAAAAGCAGTATAAAGTAATACTGGGAATGCTCCCACCGCCAAGGTGGCTATCTGTAAATTCCAGAAAAGCTCCCAATTCCAAAATATGTTGCTGAAATACATCACCAAGACGGCATTACCCGTACCAATGGAGAAGAAATTCCAAGCTATCATCATCATTTCTTTGCCTAAGACCCAATTATCCTCAGAGAAGAAATTGGGGAAGAGAAACCTTAGTACAAGGCCATTGAGCAATGAGATCCCGAAGGTTATAGCTCCGAAGTATACCGCAATTACAGCGCGCTCGTTGGATGGCATAGTATGCAGATCGAACGGTGCGAAGAACCACAGGAACAAAGCCACAAACAAGCCAAAAGTGAAGCCTACCAATAAGGGCGTCCATCTCCCATTGGTTTGGGGATAGGGGCGGTTAAGAAATTGCTGAATGCTAGCTATCAAGGCAGGAACTTGTGTTGCTGCCAAATTTACGTATTGCTATTGATACACCACCACCCGCTTGCGCGAGTCAACACCTTCTCCTTTCACATGCAGGATGTAAATACCATTTTGCAAGCCTTCTATACTAATGGAGGTGTTTGGTTGTGATACTTTGATGCTGCTTACTTCTACACCAATTGCATTGAACAATGTAGCATCAGCAGTTCCATTCCAGCCTTTCAATTCTAAAGTGAATTCTCCCTTGGTAGGGTTGGGGTAAATGGTGATGTTGTTTCCATCCAATTCAGTTATGCTAACGTTCAATATGGTAATAGTGTCTGAGCTTGCTTCACAGCCATTTGCGTCGCGAGCTATCACGAAGTAATCTCCATTTGAATCGATAACAAGTGAAGGACTGTTTACATCAACGGGTACTAGCATGCCATCCAAATACCAGTCGTAATTACTATTATCATCTGGCACGCTAAGCGTTGCTCCATTTCGGGTAATAGTAGGTGCTGTAGGTAGTGGGTTAACAGTTAAAGTAGTTTGACGAATGCCCAAGCATCCATTAGCGGTCAACAAAGTATCAATGTATACACCAGAAGTAATTTGGAATGCTCCGCCCACTAAAAGGCTATCGCCTGTGCAAATGTTTTCGGCACTTAATTCCAGAACAGTATCTAGCACGGTTAAATTCAATACACGGGTACTATCGCAACCATTAGCTCCTGCGAATACGTCGGTATAAACACCAGTAGCTATGTAACCTGCAAAGCTTTCCAACTCACAAATAGTTTGGCTGATACTAGTAAACACGGTATCAAGTACGGTTAAGTTCAAGGTGCGAATACTATCGCAACCGCCTGAAGCAACATAAGTGTCAACAAACATACCTGTAGTGGAGTAACCATCTAGGGATTCACCCTCGCATATAGTCTCATTCAGTGTAGTGTTTATAGTGGCAACTACAGTCAGGTTCAAAATACGTGTGCTGTCACAGTTATTGCTGCCTGTGAATACATCGGTGTAAGTTCCTGCTGTGCTATATCCAGCAAAAGTTTGCCCATTACATATTTGCCTATTGATAGTAACTAAAGCAGTATCTAATACAGTTAAGCTAAGTACTACGGTACTGTCGCAAGTGTTTGCTCCTGTTAATGTGGTAATATAAGTTCCAGTAGTGTCTAAGCCTTGAAAGCTAGTGCCCTCGCAAATTGTCTCGCTAACAAAGGTCAGGCTGGTGTCTAACACAGTTAGGTTAAGCGTGCGAATGCTGTCGCAGCCTGCCGCTGCTGTCAATGTATCGTTGTATATACCACTGGTAGTATATCCAGCCAATGTATCACCTTCACAAATGGTTTGAGTTACCACGTTAGCGTCTATAGTGCCATCTGCCAAAGTGATATTAGCAATTCGCGTACAATTTGCAATCGAAGCATCGTTTACCGTTACGGTGTAAGTGCCTGCACATAGCCCCACTATCGTATCAGTATTAAGTACCGATGAGTTCCATTGTGGGAAATACGGTGCGTTCAAGCCCTGAATTTTAACGGCTACCGATCCATCGCAACCTCCTGGGCATGAAATAGAATCAACAACCGCCGTACTTATAAATAGGATACAACTATCAGCACAAGTAGAACCTAAAGCTCCTTTAGTACCAGGTGAACCAAGATCGGTACCTACATTATCAAATCCACTTTCACGAAGGGGAGAGGTGGTCCATAGTATAGGGTCGTTGTTGTCGTTATCGCAAGGGTTGCCGAAGAATATCATAGATGCACCTGATGGGTCAGGGAAATTAGGTCCGCCATCGTATAATACATTGTCTATTGTAGTTCCCACGCCGTCTACTAAATAAACTTCGTCACCGCCATTGGCTAGTGAAAAAGAACCTGAGCCTTGGGCAACATAGTTATAGTCTACTCGCTTACCTCCATTCAATAGGCTGTCTGATCCATTTCCTAACACCAAATATTCGCCTGCTCCTATAATTAAAGCACCTCCATTATCTATTGTATGTGAGTCCGAACCATCATCGCGAATTATCCAGCCATTTATATCTATTGCAAAGCTTTCGGTATTAAATAGCTCAAAATACTCTCCTACATTATCACCCACATTTGCGGGGTTTTGCATTATCTCGGTTATCACTATGTTACCAGTAGTTGGGGAAGTAGGCACGCAAATATTGGCAGCCCCAGGGGTTCCCAACACTTCTGTTCCACTGTCAAACACTCCTGTAGGGGTGAATGATGCTATCCAGTTACTTCCATCATTTGGGTCAACATTTAGATCACAGAGCGATAACGATGGTCCATTGCCGTCAGCAGAAGTAGGCCATGCACCAGCATCTAAATAGAAAACACTATCCAGTAGTGTGCCTGCAGAGTCAGTAAGCACTACTGCCTCTCCACTATTGTTTAAACCGCCAGGGTATTGCCCCACAAGCACCCCAAATTCATTTTGAATGACTACTGAATCTCGAGCCAGTAGTATATAGTTGTTAGCAGTAAGTGTAGTGCCTAATGGAAAGGTGTAGAATATACCTGCTGTAAAAGTTACACCTGATAGGTCGAGAAGTGTACCTGAGTTATTATAAAGTTCCAAATATTCTAAACCGTCAGCACCTGGGGGGTTATAATTTATTTCGGTGATCCTAATGTCACCAGGCGTAGGTTGTGCACTTGAAAACGACACATTGAAAGCCCCACAGCTTGCAGGTGCTATGGTACGGTCGTCGTCGCCCGACCAATTGGCACTGTCGGTTATGGTTGCTAATAATGTGGTTGCATCGCCTGATGTTATGCTGCAATCGTATTGAGCATTATCTAATTCAGGGTTGATACTGATGGAATTTACACCATCGGTAAATACAGGTGGTTTCGCAGAAGAGTTGGAAGAAGTAGCATTGGCATCCCAATTGCCATTCATGTGAATAGCTGCTAAAAAGCTAGTTTCCGTTCCAATAGTAGGCGCTGTTCCTTGGTAGGCAAATATCTGATCGCCAGAGGAGGAAAGGGAGAAATTAGTAGCAGAAGCTGTGCCAATATCGGCTGTGCCGTTGGTTATGGTCACAATAGTTCCCGCTGCAATTGGGGCAGTTGCATTCCAGCTTACTGTACCCTCATTTAAGCGAAAACCACCTGTGGCAAACCAACCATTATCAGTAAAAGTGATGTTGGTTCCGCTGGTTACGTCTTTTAGAAATACGAATGAGAACTCAT
>CAYGTK010000151.1:0-4786 GCA_964352775.1 uncultured Chitinophagaceae bacterium | reverse complement strand
GGTAAAAGCAATGTCGCCCGTGGTAAGAGTGGTTTGTGCTTTTAGGCTGAAAAGGGAAAAACCGATGAGCGAAAGAAGCAGTGTTAAGCGAGTCATGATGAATGAGGTTTGCGTTGATAGTGCAAATATAAGGAGCTCACAGTAACATATGGGCTCATAATAGGAGCTTAACTTATACTTAGATCTTTAGCTTTTTCATATAAAAAATACGGGTACACCTTTACTAGTGTACCCGCATTAATGATCGATGAAGCGCCAACTTATTCGATCACAAGAGCTTGTTGGTGGAGCCCTTTGCTAGAAGAAATTCTTATGTAATAAAGTCCGCTGGCTAGTTCGCCTAAAGGAATACTTTGCTGTACTTGAGCGAGTTTAGTGTTCATCACTTCTTCGCCTATAGTATTGTAAAGTCGTAATTCCGTGTCTTCAGCCAGTTCATCCAGTTGTACCATAAAGCTTCCGCTTGCGGGGTTAGGATATACTTTAACGGTAGAGCTATTGATGGTTTCAATTCCTACCAATACTTGTAGTTCCGTGGTAACGATACTATCACAACCTACGGTATTAGTAAAGCTGTCAACATATGTACCAGCAGTAGTTTGAAAAGCTCCACCCACAAAAAGACTATCTCCCACTAGGATATCTGTCATTAGCGAAGTTGTGCTTGTAGTATTTACGGTCAGGTTCAATATTCTGGTGCTATCGCAATTGTTACTTCCTGTAAACACATCGGTGTAACTACCCGATAGGGTATAGCCTTCAAAACTCTCCCCTTCGCAGATACTCTTGTTAATAGTGGTTAGTACGGTATCTATCACTAGTAGATCTAATACTCTTATACTGTCGCATCCATTGGCAGCTTGAAATACGTCGCGGTAAATACCTGTTGCGCAGTATCCTTCAAAACTTTGTCCTTCGCAAATGCTTTGTGATATTGAAGCAAAGGCAGTATCTAATACCGTTAAGTTCAGTGTGCGCGTGCTATCACATCCACCTTGGGCGGTAAATTGATCTACATAACTACCGCTAGTAGAATAGCCTTCAAATACATCACCTTGGCAGATGCTTTGGTTTACTGTTGTGGTAATGTTGGTTTGAACAGTTAGAGCTATTACTACTGTACTATCGCAACCGTTAGCCGCCGTATAAACATCTGAATAAACTCCCGTTGATGTATAGCCAGCAAAAGACTGCCCCGTACAAATACTGGTAGTAATATTGGTTAACGAGCTATCTAAAACGGTCAGATCTAAAACCACTGTGCTATCACAGCCGTTGGGTCCAGTAAATACATCCACATACACTCCTGTGCTAGTGTAACCCGCAACAGAACCACCTTCACAAATGGTATTGCTGATGTTGCTCAACACGGTATCACCTACCGTTACGGTTGTAAGGTCGGTATCCGTGCACCCAGCTACAGAAACAGTTAGCGTATAATCTCCTGCAAGCGATGGGCTTGCAACAGGGCTAACTGTTGGGTTCTGCATAGTGCTTGTGTAGTTGTTCGGTCCACTCCATTGATAAGTAGCACCTGTAACTGTAGTTGCGTTTAAGTTTAAAGCACTGCCATTACAAACTGGAGAATTACTTCCTGTTGTAGCGATAGGAGTAGGGTTTATGGAAACTACTACTTGGGTAGTATCGCCAGCGCAGCCATTCAAAGTTGCATATACTCCGTAGCTACCGGCATCCACTAAGCTTACATTGGTTTGCGTGTAAGGATTATTTATAGAAACTGGTGAGTTATTGTATAACCAGGTAGCACTTGCTCCTGACGGTAAAGTGGCATTCAAACTCAAGGTTTCTCCCTCACAAATTGGGCTGGTATTTGAAACGGACACTACAGAAGGTGGAGCGATAATGCTAAAGCCACTTGGTGAAGCACTACCAGTAATTGCTGGTTGACTGCTGTTTACACGTACTAAGTAGTTACTACCACTAGCATTGTTTGGAAGGGTTCCGCTAATAGCTGCTGGGTTTATTCCGCTTACGCTGCCAATAACCGTAGGGCTGGCAAAGCTTCCCGTAGCATCGCTTAATTCGGCTGTAAATACATTACCCATAGTGAAAACCCCAGATGCATTGTAGGATATACTTATAACATCGCCTTGGCAGAAACCAGTAGTGGTAGGATTGTTAGTAGTGATGCTATTAGTAGGAATATCAGTATCAAATCGCCAAGTGCTAGACCATGCCGAAACGTTTCCTCCATCTACACTTCGTACCCTCCAATAGTAGGTTTTGTTGGCGTTCAAGGTGAGACTGACTTCATCTACACCTACTGTTCCCGAAATGGGGCTGGTGAAGCTTAAGTTATCGTCTACCTCATAATAATAAGAACTAATTCCAGTTACTGCCGACCAATCTAACGTTATACTGGTAGGCTGAAAAGTAGCGCCGTTGTTTGGGCTTATCAAAGTCGGGACACCCAAGGTTGGAAGTGGGGCATTGCCTGTTGTGAATCTCCTTTCAGTCCATGCAGATGTGTCAATAGCATTGATCGCTCTTACCTTCCAGAAATAAGCGGTATTGGCTGCTAGGTTAGATGGTGTGTAGCGGGTATCGCTATTACTACTTACAGAGTTTATGTAGTTATTTATTCCACGCTCAAAACCTGGCGAGTTGTATAGTCCTGAACTATCTAAATGGACTTCGTAAAATGTAACACCTGTGTGTGCGTTCCAATCTAGACGGCTAGTAAGGCTTACATTGGTACTGTTATCTGCTGGGGAGTTTAAATTCACAAAGTCGCGAACAGTGTAGCTGAATGGGTTTGACCATTCCGAGGTGTCTACAGTATTACTTACTCTAACTCGCCAATAATAGGTTGCTCCGAAAACGGTATTGCTCACATCTACTTCGGTATCGTTATTACTGTTCACAGAATTGATATAAGCGCTAGACCCTTCTTGAAAAGCTCCTGAATTGAAATTCAATGAGGTATCTAATTGCCAGTAATATCTTTCCACTCCATCATGAGCATTCCAATCTAATTCCACTCCCTGCCATTCATCTGTGTTATTGGGGTTAACTAGCGTAACAAAGTCGCGTACGTTGAAAGTATTCACCACAGAATATTCAGAAGTATCCACTGTATTAGTAGCACGTACTCGCCAATAGTAGGTAGCGCCAAAAATAGTGTTGTCTAAAAAGTGTTCGGTATCTTGATTGGAACTTACGGAGTTAATGTAATTATCAGCTCCTGTTTGAAATACGGGTGAGTTGAAATTCTGCGAAGTATCGGCTTCCCATAAGTATTGGCTTACACCGATATGCGGTAACCAATCCAATTCCACACCTTGCCATTCATCTGTGTTGCTAGGACTAACCAACGTTACAAAATCGCGAACAGTGAAGCTATTAACTACTGAATATTCTGAGGTGTCTGCTGTATTAGTAGCACGCACTCGCCAGTAGTAGGTGGCACCGAATATGGTATTATCTAAAAAGTGTTCGGTATCAGTGTTGGAGCTTACGGAGTTAATGTAATTATCAGCTCCTGTTTGAAATACGGGTGAGTTGAAATTCTGCGAAGTATCGGCTTCCCATAAGTATTGACTTACGCCAATGTGTGGTAGCCAATCCAATTCTACGCCTTGCCATTCGTTTGTGTTGTTAGGGCTTACCAACGTCACAAAATCGCGCACGGTGAAGCTATTAACTACGGAATACTCAGAGGTGTCTGCTGCATTGGTTACGCGTACTCGCCAATAGTAGGTAGCACCGAATATGGTGTTATCCAAAAAGTGTTCGGTATCAGTGTTGGAAGTTACCGAGTTGATATAATTGTTCGCTCCTGTTTGGAATACTGGGGAATTGAAACTTTGTGAAGTATCGGCTTCCCATAAGTATTGGCTAACACCTATGTGGGGAAGCCAATCTAACTCAACACCTTGCCATTCGCTGGTATTGTTGGGGCTAACCAATGTCACAAAATCGCGCACGGTGAAGCTATTAACTACGGAATATTCTGAGGTGTCTGCTGCGTTGGTTACGCGTACTCGCCAATAGTAGATAGCACCGAATATGGTGTTATCCAAAAAGTGTTCGGTATCAGTATTGGTAGTTACCGAGTTGATATAATTATTTGCTCCTTGCTGAAATATTGGTGAGTTGAAGTTGGGTGTGGTATCGGCTTCCCATAAGTATTGGCTTATACCAAGGTGTGGTAGCCAATCCAATTCTACCCCTTGCCATTCGTCTGTATTATTAGGGCCAACAGTAGTTACAAAGTCACGCACAGTAGCGGTAGAAGTAGTCCATACGGAAGTGTCGTTAGGTATAAAGGCACGTACCCGCCAATAAACGGTAGAGCCGAATAGTAAGGTGCTCAGACTTTGTCGTGTATCACTATTTCCGCTGAAATTAGTGAGGTAGGGTTTAATTAGGTCGACCAATATGGGGGAATCGAAATTAGCCGAGGTATCTACCTGAAATTGGTAGGCTTCTGAATTGATAACGGTGGTCCAATCGAAAGATTCGCCAGCCCACATGCTAGCGCCACTTGATGGGCTAGTAACTGTTGGGGCATTCCAAGCGAAAGCCTTGATAAATAAGCATAAAACGAAGCAACTGAAAAGAATAGCTCTTTTGCGCATAGTATGGGTGGTTTTGGTGTGTGGTGGGTAAGACCACATTTTTTCATAGAAGTTTAAAGTTAGTGCCTTAAGGATCTGAAAATTATTTTTTACCGACAATTTCGACAAACAACAGGCCTGCCAATACTGACAAGCCTGCTGATCTTCGGATCAACGAAAAGGTTTACTTACTCAACTACAATAGC
>CAYGTK010000150.1:0-10536 GCA_964352775.1 uncultured Chitinophagaceae bacterium | reverse complement strand
ATGGAGGTATCAGAAATGGGAGACATAGCCAACTGGAAAATACCCGGCCGAATGGTAAAAGGTATGGGTGGCGCAATGGACCTAGTAGCCAGCGCCGAGAACATCATTGTAGCCATGATGCACACCAACCGCAAAGGCGAGAGCAAAATGCTAAAAGAATGCACCCTACCCCTAACCGGAGTGGCCTGCGTAAAACGTATTGTTACCGACCTAGCCGTATTAGACGTTACCCCCAATGGTTTTGAACTAATAGAACGCGCCCCAGGTGTATCCGTAGAGCATATTCAGAACGCTACTGCTGGTAGGCTGGTAGTGAAGGGTGATGTGCGGGAGATGAGGTTTTAACAAGCTGGTTATGAACGATATATTTGTGCCAGCAAGGGGGCTGTCGGTAAAATGAAAGTGAAATGTATACATAATACTGGCAAGGCTTTCCGGGGCCACAAAATGCCTAATGGCTATTCAGAGATAAGCCAATTTGGCGGGCTAGACTTAGGTGACGAGTATTTTGTTGCGGGTGTAGTAGTTTTTGAAGGGCTTACTAATTATCTTATTGATGAGGATGGCAGCCCTAGTTTTGTGCCATACATGTTATTCCAAATTACTGACCCTCGAATCCTTGAGGTGTGGCAATCAAGTGTGACCAATTCCGGTGGACGAGATTTTATAACATTTGGATATTCTGAGTTTTGCTTTGATGCAGAACACTTTGATGGTTTAGTGAATCTTGAGGCAAAGCACATTGAATTATTTGAGAAAAGAATATTGGAAGCTAAATTATTGTATATCCCAGTAAGTTTAGAATTACAGAGGTATAAAGAGTTTGCAAGACTCCACAGCAAGGGGCTTTTTAAAAGTGAAGACCTAAAAAAGACTAGTAGCTATTATGATTGGATGCAGGCTGTGGCTAGTTTACTTAAATCGGAAAATCGACTGCAAGAACTTACTGTTCTTTTGAATGATGAAGATCAGGGTGTTAGAGTTTGGGCAGCTACACACCTCTTGGGCACTTGTGAATCAGAAGCCATCCAAGTGCTAGACGATATAAACTACAGGAACATACCTATCCTCTCCTTTACTGCTGAGATGGTGCTTTCAGAGTGGAAGTCAGGTGATCTAGTTTTATTCCCATTTGACTCCGACTAGTGTACACTTAAAAGCGATTATTACATGGGTAGCATTCGCATTTAAGAAATCCTACTCCACCTCCCTCACAAAAAACACAAAACCATTTTTCTCTCCTACTTTCTAAAGGCCTTTCACCTGGAGGAAGTTCATGGGATCAAGTCCACTCAAAAGTAGGTAGGTTTATCTTATCCACTACCTCCTACCACCACTTCCCAACCTCATCCAAAGTACTTCCCGTATCTTTCACCCAGTTGAAATGGGTTTTATCAGGAAGTAGAAGGTGCGTTTTCTGGGAGTTAGTGTTGAATTTGTTGATCAAGTATTCTGTGGCCTCAAAAGGGGCGAAAGTATCGGGCTTGTAGTTGATTGCCAGTATCTTAGGTTGGGCTTGTTGCATAGCATCATCGTAGTGGAACGAGCTGCCTGCGAGTTCATACTTGCCTGAGGTGGCATTGTGGCCCCAGTCTTTCATTACACCTTTGGCTTCTCGGCCTCCAAAACCGACCTGCTCTCCAGGAAAATAGCCCACCAATCGAGCGATGCCATAGAATACTTTACCTACCATCCATACTCTGAGCTTTCCTATTCCGCTCCAGCCTTTGTAATATACCGAGCATGAGGCGATGATGAGTAATTGCTTAACACGATCGGAGTATCGCCCATAGAACAAGCAGCTTAGCTGTCCACCCAAGCTATGTCCTCCTAAACTTATTGGCTGATCAGGATACTGTTCTTCTATCCAGCTAAGCAGTTCATCCATATCGTCTAGTAGTTGCTGGTAGCCAAAGTCTACATCCTTAGCGGGGCGTAAGGAGGAACTACCGTGTCCACGCCAATCTACCGTAAGTACTCTTAGGCCCAGTTTATTCGCAGTTTCTTCAATAAAGCCTTTGTAATAAGACGCCCTTACTCCCAATGCTGGAAGAAAGACTAGTGTCTCTTTAGCACCTTCTACTTCAGCTATTGAGACTGTTACCGTGCTGCCATCTTTATATTTAAATTCCTGATCGTGCACCATTTGCTCCACTTTATTTGGTCTTAAAGTTCGTAACCGCAACGCTGCATCACCTCACCGCAAATACTTTTGAACTGCTGCTGTTGGGTAGCTGTCCAATCTTTGTAGTGCGGCAAGCGATAAGTTGGCGTAACGTTCTGTTTTTGAGAAACATATCCTTGCCAAGTTAAAGCATCTATATCTACTCCAATTTGGTCAAGCAGCTCGCTTTTAAAGTAATCGTAGTCACTCCGCAGCAATTCAAATTTGATGGGTTTACCGATCACCTTCAGTAGATAGGCATTGTCGTATTGCCATTGCCAGCAGATCTTTTCAAACCGACTCATCGTACTCCACTTCTCAAAATAAGGGTCACCCTTAGGTGGATATATAAGCTTATTCAGGGGGTCGCTTTTACCCAATATCTCTCTGGAATATATCGACCGCACTATATTCCTACCATCGCGAACTACATGAAAAAGCTTCGCCTTCGGGAAAGTCTTTTTAACCGCAGTAGCATGCAGGCGAAGAAAGGGATTTATCTCGCCGTATCTATCTACTTGCTTACCACCGCATCGCCAATACAGTTCCTGCTGACGATGATACTTAAGATAGTGTAAAGCCTCTTCCTCGCTTTGTATGGCCTTTGAGTAATGATAATGGTCGAGCACATTGGCTTCGTGTTCTATGTGGCTATTGGGCAGTTCCGTTTTTAACATATTCGCTAAAAACACGGTTCCCGAGCGGAAGCTACCAAAGCCGAAAAATAGTGGTGTAGTGGCCTTCCATTCTTCAAATTCTTGCTCTTTACCTACCATCCAAGTAGCAACGGTACGTTCCTCTCTTCGAAGTCTGATGGCTAAGGCTGCTCTTGCAAGCGTATTGAAACCGGGAATGTAAAGATCATTCTCCCTGTACCACATCATTAATCGGGTGTAGGGGCGAACTTTGATATTATGCGAAGAAAAATCGGCCATTAGTACGCATCAAAATCGAGTGCCCTAAAGCGGACGGTTTCTTTATCTAATTGACCTAGACAACCATCAATATCTCTAAAGATAAGGTTGAGCGGCGAAGGCCTAAGTAGTTTCGGTATGGGTAGATTGAACCAGCCCCTTTGCCTTATGTTCGGATCCATACCAATGTAAAGTGTTAACCACTTCCCAGGCGGCTGGTGGAACATACGCACTAGCGAAATATCATCTTCTGGAAAAATAGCAAGCAATGCCTTCACCCCTGTTCTACCTGGGTCAGCATAAATATGGGTATAGCCTTCCTTTCGTTTATATAAATATCCTCGCTGAGGGTTTCTCATACGCCAAGCCAGTTGCTCCTTGGTCCATTGGCGGGTAAATTCGCAACAGTTGGTGCCATCGTAGTGAGCATAATCCAAACCTATTTCCGCCTTCAGTGGACCTACCAATTGAAAGTTCAATTTATTAATAAACCCAGGTGTACTGTTCTTATTAGCTACACCAATTACAAAGCAATAGCCTTGCTCTTTGGCTGCCGCATAGGTCTTTTCAGCTGCATTGGTAAATAGCTTTTTACCCTGATGATCTGGGTGAGTAGCGGTGTTCAACGATAACAGCCCTTTTACGATATTACCACCTAATTCAGCAGGCCATGGTTGGGTAGCGTAGTGAGCCACCAATTCATCATTATGCCAAGCATTAAAACCTACTGCTGGGCCATCAGGATTCTCTACATACTGCCAACGAAGAAAGTCGACACTAAAATCGTCGGTTTTAAACACAAGGTTCAACAGTTCGCTGGCCTTATGCAGTCCCTCATCCGATAGATCTATCGGTTCTATGTTATAGTATTGGTTCATTTATTGGCGTTCCAGTCGGCAATAACCGATCGATAGGTCCGGACGTTCCATCCTTGATGGATAAGATAGTCCAATTTTCCAAAAACCTGTCCACGCCCCTTATACATCAGCCAGTTATAAAGGGCGCTGTCATTCAAATGCGGATGCATGAATCGTTCTTGCTCTGTATCAACATCATAGGGATGGAAGTAACCCAGCACAGTTGCATCAGAAGCCTTCCTGTTGCTAAAAAAGTTATTGATAATGAAAGAAGGCAATACTCGAAAGTAAATGCCGCCGCCAAGAGGCAATGTCATCCAAGCGAATTTACCGAGAGTGATCGGCAACTCCCAAAGACCATTTATCTTTCGTGGTTCACCGCCAAATTCAGGCCAGCCGAACAAAGGGTTTTTAGCAGGAAGCACGGAACTGGAATAGGTGAAACCTAGCTCTTCTAATACTTGATGTGCCCACTTACTCTTTTCAACCAAGGAGAATGTCGGCGCTCTAAAACCTTCTATTTGTTTTGCTCCCGCTTGATAAAGGCTTTCTAAATTCTGCTCTAGGTCTTCCTTAAAGCTTTGAACGTTCTGTTCCGTAAGGTGAATGTGTTTATCGGAATGGCAAGCTATTTCATGGCCTTCATCTACCAGCTTTTCAATAATATCAGGATACTTTCTGGCAACCACACCGACCGTAAAGAAAGTGGCTTTGAATTGATGCTTATCCAACCATTGTAAGTAGCGGTCTACATTTTGCGGAACACGTTCTTTGTAGCGATCTCCATTCGGGATAAAGTCGCGAACATCTTCCAGATCGATACTGAATAGATAATCGGGCATAGGCTACAGGTCGTTCTTACGCATTTGGGCCAACTGCTCGGCCAATAGACCCAAAAAGATGAACAACACCCCAGTTACCAATGCCAACAAACTAAAGGTACTCAAGCCCTTTCCTACCCATAAAATAGGCACGCCCTTAGTTAAACCCGCTACAATACTAATGATAGATGCAGGGAAGAAAATACGATAAGGGTTGAACAACATCACGATGTTCACTATCTCCACCAAAGTATCAAAAGCTGTGCGGGCAGATATGGTGCTTACACCAGCAATACGGGGTTTTACTGTTATATCACGTTCAATAACTAGATGCCGCTGGCTGATGAATACCAAAGCGATAACATCGCTATAAGCCATACTATCAGGACATAAACGCAGGTACTTTTGACCCAACTCCGTATTATAGAGTTTCATACCGCTGTTCAAGTCCTTTATGGTCAATGGCATAAGTAGTTTGGCTACACCACGAATAATGCTTTTACCCAAATTGCGGTACCAGCCCGAAGTAGCTCCACCTCTATTTCCTACTGCCATATCGGCATCGGTTCTTAGCGTTTCTTGCAATAAAGCATCTACATCGCTTAATTGGTGTTGACCATCGGCGTCAATGGTTATCACATATGTTGTTATAGCTACTTTTACGCCCGATTTTATGGCAGCACCGTAACCCTTATTCAGCTTATGATGAAGTACGGTAAGTGTTTCATTTCCTTCAAAAGTTTGAAGCACCTTCTTAGTATCGTCCGTTGAGCCATCGTTAACTACAATTACTTGGTAGCCCTTTTCTATGCTGTGTGCCAATAACTCTGGCAAGAACACAGGCAGCGAAGCTTCTTCGTTAAAAGCAGGTAAAATGATGGTTAGGCTATTACTCACACCTTAAAGATAGTAAGGCTGGGGAATTGTGCCCTTATGTTCCTGGATACTTCACATAACCTGTTTCGTTAGGCACCATTTTGAATTGCTGGGCTATCCAATCGGCTTTGGCTCGTTTTATCTTCTCCATATCGCTAGAAACAAAGTTCCAATCGATGTGCCGTTTTTCTGGTAAAGGCTCTCCTCCGAAAAGTAAGATATGGGAATTTTCACCTATCACTAGGTCGCAAGCATCTTCCACCTTGCTTACTAGCATATTTCCAGCTTCTACTCTATCGCCACAAGCTTCTACGTAGCCTTTCACTACACAAATACCTATCTCTCCTTTTACATTACCCTGTGCGGTAAATGGTCGGCTAGTCGTACTTTTTATCTGTACCATAAATAAGGGCGAATAAACAGGCACAGGCGACTTCTCGCCAAAGGCTTCGCCAGCTACCAATATATATTCTAACCCATCTTCTTCCCATTCAGGTAGGTCTTCTTTCGGTATGTGATGAAATTCAGGCTCCATTTCTTCCAGATGCTTGGGCAGGGCCACCCATATCTGATAGCCATGCGCGGTAAACGTGCGGCCATCCCTTAATTCTTCGGGAGTTCTTTCGGTATGTACCACACCTTTTCCTGCTGTCATCCAATTAACCGAGCCTGGGGTGATGTGCTGCACCGAGCCAATACTATCGCGATGCATTATTTCCCCTTCAAACAAATAAGTCAAAGTAGAAAGACCGATATGCGGATGCTGCCCTACATCCATGTACTTACCTGGCCCAATAGTGCTTGGTCCCATATGGTCAATAAAAATGAACGGACCTACCATGCGCTTCTTTCGGAACGGTAATAATCGTCCTACCAGAAAGTCGCCTATATCACGGCTGCGTTCTTCAATTATCAATCCTGTGTTCGACATCTAAATTTCTTTTTAGAAAGATAAAAAAGCTTTGCAGTTCGTTGGTTCTTATTAACTTAAAAACCATCTAT
This sequence comes from uncultured Chitinophagaceae bacterium, assembly GCA_964352775.1. Taxonomy (GTDB): domain Bacteria; phylum Bacteroidota; class Bacteroidia; order Chitinophagales; family CAIOSU01; genus CAYGTK01. Next base: position 3,902 of record CAYGTK010000150.1, on the reverse strand, counting down.
CAAATAGACCGTTACACCATTATGAAAACACTACTCAGTACACTAACTATTGCTCTTATAGCCTTAAGCCTTCCCTCTTGCAAAAGCGTGGAAAAAGCCTTTCCTGACCGCAATGCAGGTGAAGCGGCAGATACCTTTGCCCTGAAAATGATGCAGGCTGTTAATGTAGAAGCATGGAACAACACAGGCGCCATTAGCTGGACCTTTGCTGGAAAGAACCAGCACCTCTGGGATAGAGCGCGCAGTTTAGCACAAGTAATAAGCGGCGATACCAAAGTATTATTAGACATAGGCAAGCAAGAAGGCCTAGTATGGGAAAAGGGCGAACGCATTGAAGGTGAAAAGAAAGACAAAGCTGTGAAAAAAGCCTGGCGAAACTGGGCTAATGACAGCTACTGGCTGAACCCCGTAGCTAAGTTGTTCGACGAAGGCGTAAAGCGCGAACTAGTAGACAATGAAGGAAAGGAATGCCTACTAGTAACCTACACCAGCGGAGGCGTTACACCGGGGGATAGCTATTTATGGATAGTAAACGAGAATTACCGCCCCACAGCGTGGAAAATGTGGGTAGAGATTATTCCTGTTAAAGGCGTTGAAACAGGCTGGACCAATTGGAAAGAACTTAGCACAGGTGCTTGGATATCAGCCACACACGAGGCTAGTGTATTTACCCTAGAAGTAACAGAGGTAAAGGCAGCCACTACGTTGACTGACTTGGTAGATACCGATCCATTTGCACCCTTGTTTGAGAATTAAAGACTGACCGACATGTCTATCAAAACCATCAACCCGACAACCAACCAAATAAAGAAGGAGTTTGAGGCTTTGTCTGACCCTGCTTTAGAAAAGAAACTCGAGCTATCATGGCAAGAGTATTTGAAATGGAGTAAGCTGACAATAGAGCAGCGATCAGCCCATATACTCCAACTACAACGGGCATTGCTACACAAGAAAGAAGAGCTTGCCCAATTGATGACCTTGGAAATGGGAAAGCCAATTACAGAAGCGAGAGCTGAGATAGAAAAATGCGCTTGGCTATGCGAACATTATGCAAATGAAGCCGCCGCAATGCTCGCCCCTGAACAAGTGGAAACCGAAGCCAAGGAAAGCTATATTCGATTCGACTCTATTGGGATAACCTTTGCGGTAATGCCTTGGAATTTTCCTTTTTGGCAAGTCTTCCGACAGACCATTCCATCTTTACTAGTAGGTAATACTGTGGTTTTAAAGCATGCAAGTAATGTACCGCAATGTGCCTTGATAATGGAGGAAGTATTGATAGCTGCTGGGTTACCTGAAGGTTGTTTCCAAACCCTACTAATAAAGCACGACCAGACTGAACTGGTATTAAGTGACCCCAATGTGAAAATGGTGAGCCTTACTGGAAGTGAACGTGCGGGATCATCCGTAGCAGCCTTGGCCGGTAAATACATGAAGAAGTCAATACTGGAATTGGGCGGAAGCGACCCCTTTTTAGTGTTGAAAGATGCCAACTTAGAACGAGCAGCCGAAATAGCTACCGCTGGTCGGTTTCAGAACAATGGACAGAGCTGCATTGCAGCTAAACGATTCATTGTAGCAAAGGAAGTGAAAGACGAATTCACCAAACTATTCAAAGAAAAAGTTGCTGCGCTAAAAGTAGGCAACCCAGCTGATGAGACCACCAATATTGGCCCAATGGCAAGAGAAGATCTGGCGGAAGAACTACTAAGCCAGATCAAGAGATCGGTAGAAGCCGGAGCAAAAATCATATTAGGAGGAGATAGACCTGACCGTCTAGGTGCTTACTTCAATCCTACCTTATTAGATAATGTAACCCCAGGAATGCCTGCTTTTGACGAAGAACTATTTGGCCCAGCTGCAGCTATTATTACCGCTGAAAATGAAGGCCACGCCATTGAGCTAGCTAATAATAGCAGATATGGTTTAGGTTCGGTGATATTCTCTAAGGATACGGAGCGCGCCAAAGGCATTGCCCAACACATCAATTCCGGATCGGTATTTATCAATCAATTAGTGAAATCGCATCCTAAGTTGCCATTTGGCGGGGTAAATTTATCAGGCTATGGGCGCGAGTTGTCTACTTATGGCTTGAAGGAGTTTGCGAATATTAAAACGGTTTGGGTGGATTGAGGAAACTTTATCTTTACATAAGCTAACATCTGATAATTATGAATGATCTTCTACGAATTTTGAAGGTTTCAGGAGTATGTTTTTTCCTGCTTTCAGTGCTACAATCATTCAAGACCAACACTCCGACCAAAACTAACTATTGTTATGATGATGGCTATCACACACTTCAGTTAACATTCATTGAGCGACAAGATACTACCTTCATATACTATTTGAATGTAGTTGATTCGGGTAATTACATCAATGGGTATTATGATCTTAAAGAAGATTATGCAGGCTACTTTTTCACTAAGAATATCCAGAATAATTGTATTGCTTTTGATGTAAAAAACTATAGATTTCCAGATACTAAATATCTTCTCGAAATAACTTTTAATAGCGATTGTATTTATTGGGTAATTCGAGATGAATTAGTAAGCTACTTACCTTCAGAAGTAATTCTAGAAAAATGCTAGTTCAATTTTCTAAAGCTGCAGCCACCCACTTAAACAACAATGCCTTATCGGGCATCTGTAGATCAGTAACCAATTGGGCGAACTCGGCACTCATCTCCTTTCTTTTTGTAGCAAAGTCATTTTCATCTATTGCTGATTGTTCTTGAAGCAATTTGATGTAGCGGCGGAAGAATAGGCTCAATTTTAAGTACCGCTCATCTTTATCATTGTTACGAATGGTGTGGATGAAGTTATCTGCTTCATTGGCTGCCAAAAGCAGTTCTTCCTTAGCCAGCCAAATGATCAGCTGGATGAAACGGTAGTAATAATAATGGTCAATACCACTCCGTTTGCGGTCTTCTGGTATTAAGTCATGTGCAGCGTCGGGTTCGTTGATGAAGAGGTGACACATTGCTTTCAAGCATAGGAAGCGATCTACCAGTCGCTCTTGGGTTTTCCATACTTGTTCTTGTTCTTCTACTAAAGTTATAGCATCGCTATACTGCTCTAATCGTATCAAGGCACTTAAGTAGTTGAACACATAGGGCATCTTCTTTTTATCACTCAAACCCTTAGCATAGTCTAGTGCCAATTTGTGGTACTCTACCGACTTATCGTGCTGGCGCAAAAAGAAATACTCCAAAGCAATAGAAGCATAGATAGTACTGTGCGTAGCATCCTTATTAAAGCCTGAACGCTCAATATCAGTTACATGCGTTAATGCATTTTGTAGGGTGTTCAACTTCTCTTCTCCATGAAGGCTATAAGACTGCACCGCAGCGACTAAGTAAGCCAAGTAAGCATCCTCTTTAGCTAGTTCTGCCCAATTCAACACCTCCTGCTGCAATGGTGAAATGGGATACTCATCCAGTATCGCGTGCAGCGTACGTTCGGCAAAGGCCTTTTTACGGAAGAGTTCTAAATACTTGGTGCCGAATGTTAACTTATTCTGCTGCATATAGCTTTCTATAAGCTTAATGAGAGCTTCATAGTTCTTCTCCGTAGCCTCTGTATTCTCTATATAGTGATCGATATGGATAGTGGCTATGGAAGGAGGAGTATTATCAAGGTCATTGCTCTGCATAACAGCATCCAGTTCTGCATCAAACAAAGCAACATCTCCTTTTTTAGACAGCCATGCTAAATAAGCTCTTTGTTTTATTGCCGAATTCTCTTTCGCCTCAGCTAATAATTGTTGACCCGCAAATAAGTCGGTTAGCTCATTACCGAGTAATCGTAGCTCGTTTCGTAACAGGGTATCGCCAGCAGCCGAATACTTCTTGCCAAATGTCTTTTGAAATAACTGGACCTTATCAGGGTCATTACCAGATACTT
>CAYGTK010000149.1:0-10594 GCA_964352775.1 uncultured Chitinophagaceae bacterium | reverse complement strand
TTATAGTGCGAGAATTAGGGGTAAAATAAGAAAGGTCATTACCAGTCCGCCGATGAAGAAACCGATTACGGCTATTAAAGAGGGGAGTTGCAAATTGCTCAATCCGCTGATGGCGTGTCCGCTGGTGCAGCCCTCGGCATATCGGGTGCCAAAGCCTACCAAGAATCCGCCCACTACCATTAGTATAAAGCCTTTCAGGGTCAATAGGCTCTCCCAATTGAAGAGGCTTTCGGGTACAATGGTATTAGCTTGTGGGGCTTCTACACCCAATGCCTGTAAGTCGGCTAGGGTAGCTTCGGCCAATTGAATAGGTTCAGCAGTAGTAAAGTATTGCGAAGCAATGAATCCACCTGCTACCGACCCAGCTATAACTACTAAGTTCCAAGCGCTGGCCTTCCAATCGTAATCGAAATAATCGGATACTTTACCAGCTCCGCCCGCGGCGCACATGGTTTTCAGGCTGCTGCTCATTCCAAATCGCTTACCGAACAGGTGTAGCGAAAATAGCACCAAGGCTATCATGGGCCCCGCCACGTACCATGGCCAGGGTTGACTTATCAATTCTATCATGCGTAAATGTGTGTTCTATAAAGATACAGAACTGCAAATGTACAAGCGATAGTTCCCCAGTTTAGTGACGAATGTCACATTGGGGGCTATATTCAATTACCAATTACCAATTACCAATTACCAATTGTAGGATCTATTCATCCCCGACATATCATTCTTCAATTGGGCGGCGTTCTATTACGATCGCTAGCAAATTTGTGGGCGGAAGTTTTAAATACACCATTATGAAAAAGCAACTACTTACTGGCGCTAAACTATTTGCGCTTCTACTATGCTTTACCGCTGTGGGTTGTGGCGACCCTATTGAGGTAAATTCCATTGCCGACCTAGAGGAATACATGATAGATGAAATGGACGACCAGAATATTCCCGCTTTGTCTATGGTGATATTTGAACGGGAAGAGATACGCTACCAAAACCACTTGGGTAAGTCTAGTTTAGAGAACAACGTATCGCTAGCAGAGGGCGATGTGTTTCTGTTGGCCTCTATATCAAAGGTGGTAACGGCTACGGCACTATTACAACTGCACGAGCAGGGGGAATTTGAACTGGACGACCCTGTAAATAACTACTTGCCCTTTCCCGTAAATGTGCCGGGCCATACCAAGCAGATAACCTTTAACATGCTACTGACCCACACATCGGGCATTGCCGATGGTAGTGCTTTAGACAACCAATACTACTATGGTAGCGATAGCCCCATTGCGCTCGACTATTTTTTAGAGAACTACCTAACACCGGGCGGCATTTATTACGATGCGGGTGATAACTATTACAACTTTAGCCCCGGCAGCGATGTGGAATACAGCAACATTGGCAACGCCCTTATTGCGGTGCTGGTAGAACAGATCTCTGGCATAGATTTCAATAGCTACTGTAAGCAGAACATCTTTCAGCCGCTGGGTATGAACAATACATTTTGGAGGCTTGACGAGGTAACGGGAACCATAGTGCAGCCCTACGAGTACTTTCGCCGCGATCATGATAAGATAGAGCATTACACCTTTACGGATTACCCTAATGGTGGGCTTAGGTCTAGCACTACTGATATGTTCCGCCTGTTCAGCGCCTTGGCGCAAAAGGGTACGTATAATGGCACTACCATTCTGCAACCAGAAACGGTTAATAGCATGACCACCTTCCAGATACCCCAACTAGACGATGAAACGGGACTTCACCTGTTCCAATTAGACAAAGGCAGGAACCTGTGGGGGCACGATGGCGGCGAAGAGGGAGTATCTACCATTGCTGTGTTCAATCCCAATACACAAGTAGGGGTGATACTATTCAGCAACTTAGGCGATGCTTATCTGGATGATATGATGATAGAAGCCTACGACTTAGGGTTGAAATTTTAGGTGGTGTTAAAGCTCGGGATGGGCTTATTAGATGTTAGGTACTTCAGCTTCATTCAGCTTCTCCAAATACATCTTGGTATTTGCTAGTAATTCCTGCTCGTGCTCAATGGTGAGCTTGGTGTTGGTAATGGCAAACCATAGCCATACAATTAGGCCTATTATCATTCCTATATAGCCGTAACCGAAAGCAACACCTATCAAACCAAATAATATGGGCATAAATATCAGTGCGAAAAAATAAGTTACAATATTTTTTAGTGTTGGCCCTTGTCTAAGTCTCACCTCTGTAGTATCACGATCAATAGCTTTTAACTTGGTATACAAAACAATGGAGGCTGAAGGGGGTGTTTTTTTAAAGGAACCGCCTAATGAATACTGATTAAAGAAAATGTAACTAGGTGCATGAAGACTTTCTGTTCTTCCAAATTGCGCCTTTGAGTTTATCCGTAGTTCATTAGGTGCCCAAAACTTGGCGTGTAGCTCATTTACCTTTAGATCGATCAGGTAATTATATACCACACCAATATTAGTCTTTACTTCTACTTTCTCGTTTATGAATAGCCCACCTAACACAATTGTAAGATACGTAATTATATTTTAATGTGTATTGTGATTACTTATTGTTGTCTTTGTTTTGGGTGTAAGAGAATGTATTACAAATGGTCCCTTAAGTGAGTTTCAAGAAGCGTTACTTATAACAGTTGCTGTTTACTTCAATTGTTCACCCATCATCCATCCCCACAGATCACTATCTTTGACCCCGATGAAAGGGATGGTACAAAAACTGGTGATGGTGCTCTGCTGTTTGGGCATGCTGGGTTGTGCTACCTATTATCAAAAGCAGGCCGATTTGCAACGCAAGTTTGTGAGTGGTGATATGGAGGGGGCTTTAGCTTACCTAGAGAGTAACGAGAAGAAGCTGGGTAAGCCACATGTGCGGGTGCTTTATATGCTCAATAGGGGTTTGATAGCGTCGCTGGCAGGGCATTACGAGTTGAGTAACGAGTACTTTAACACGGCAGATAGGTTAATAGGTGAGCGCATTAACTCCGGCGCGTGGGAAGCCTTGGCATTGGTAACCAACCCAATGGTGAAACCCTACCAGGTAGAGGATTTTGAGAACGTGATGCTGAACTACTACACCAGCAATAATTACCTTGATATGGGCAAGCTAGAAGCTGCTTTAGTAGAAGCCCGCCGCATTAACATAAAGCTGAACGACCTAGCCGACAAGGCCAAGCGGAAAACCACCTATACTAAAGATGCCTTTGCCCACTACCTAATGGGAATGATATACGAGGCCAGCTATGATGATAACAATGCCTTTATAGCCTACCGAAATGCCTATGAAGCTTATCGCGATGTATACGCGAAGAACTATGGTTTACAAGTGCCACAGCAGCTGAAGCAAGACCTGATGCGCTCGGCCCATTTCAACAAATTTGTGGAAGAGCGTAAGCAATACGAAAAGGAATTTAGTACCACGTATCAGCACAACTACGATAAGCAGGATGGGGAGGTGGTCTTCTTTTGGGAGAATGGCCTTGGCCCTGTAAAGGATGAGAATAGGATCTCTTTTACCATTGTGCCCGGAGTTGGCGGGGCCATCACCTTTCAGAATACGGAAGAGGGCTTTGTATTTCCCTTTCCTGCCGCCAGTGTAAGCGCAGATGAACGTAAAAGCCTGCTTGATCTTAGGGTGATACGTATGGTATTGCCTCGCTATTTAGAGCGCCCATCGGTATTTAAGCGCAGCACCCTTAAGGTGAACGGTAAAGAGCATAAAATGGACATGGTAGAACCAATAAATGCCATTGCCCTGCAAAGTTTGAAGGATAGACTGGCCCGCGAGGTAGCTACGGCTATTTTACGTGTGGCCTTAAAGCAGGCAGCAGCAGAAATTGCCCGCGCTAAAGAGAAGGACGGCTTGGGTCTTGCCCTTGATTTATTTGGCGCCATAAGCGAACAAGCCGATACGCGTAACTGGCAGACCCTTCCACATGATATTCATATAGGTAGAATGCGATTGCCCGCTGGCAAGCATACCATACAATTAGTTACTTACGGGCAGGGAAATCAAGCCCGAACACACGACTTTGAGGTGAATATTGAAAGTGGTAAAACCAAGTTTATGCGCTTCCGCAGTTTGGAAGCTACGCGTACTTTTATTGACTAGTAGTTCAACTTTGCCGATAAGGTTTCCGCTAGGTTCAGACCCCAGTTAGGCATGTGAGGTTTTTGTATCTCGGCTGCATCATTGAAAAGCGACATCGACATACTTATCTCTCTTTTGGCTTCCTCTGTTTTTTCAGTGCGCATAAGATGGATGGCATTAACCAAGTATAAACGTGGGTTTTTAGCATCCAATTTCTTTCCATTAGCTATCACGCTATTGAACCTAGCCAAACCTGTTTTACCAAGATCGCCATTAGTCATTTGAAAGCGCTGCACCAGGTAGTTAGCCTCTAATGCGTATAGCTCTGCATTTTTAGTCATGCCATGCGCCTTCTCAAAAGCTTTGTCTACTACTTGAAACTGCTTTACCTGCTGGGGTAGGTCTTGCATCAATTTCAGCTTTCTTACTTCAGCATAAGTAATGTAATACTGTGCCAGCCAGAACTTATCGTCTTTCGATAAGTAATCCCCTAGTTGCTCTATCTCTTCATTAAGATCTTTCATACTGGTCATGGCATCAATTCGCTCTTGCTCCCCTTCTAGGGCTTGGTAGTAACGCTCATTAGCAAAAGAGGTTAGACTAAGTAGACCAACTAGGGCCATTAAAAGATAAGTTCTCATAGTGTGAATTTTCTAGGTGGCTAATTTACAAGATCCGTACCAAGTAGGGTAGTGCTATCTCAAGGTCACTCTAGCACTATCAACTCACCTTCGGCACAGCCAATACGTATCAGGCTTTCATCCTCAAAATGGAACTTGATGTCGTCGCCCGGCAGGGGATTCCGCTGATCCATGAATAGATCGTTCACCTTACGATCTTTAGATGGATAAAAGCTCATTTCCGTAATAGTTCCCCGCGAATTAGCTGGGTGATCGCGGTTATCAGGCTTGAGATATTTATAGTTCACCCCTGTAAATACGAGTTCAAAACCATTCACTTCATCAACAGGTATCCAAGCGCCTTTTCCCTTGGTGAATTGTAGGCGTATTTCCTTTTTTTCCTCGTCGTCAACATATCCTGCAAAGCGGAAATTATTGTCTACGTCAAAGTGTTGTCCAAAAAAGTCGATGCCCGAGAATAGGGCGTTTATCTCAAAGTTGGCTATCATCGTTTCGGTACTTCACGTTCTAATGCTGCTCTGTCCCAGTTACCAGTGTTGGCGGCAGCCTCGTAAGTGGTTTGTAAAAACTCCATCAAGTTGGCATTGGGGTTATCCGCCTTTTGTACATCGCTGTATGATAGGAAGAACTCACCCATTTCTGGACTGAAAAAAGTCTCTTTAGGAAGAACGGGTTGCTTCGCGAATTCCTCGTTACCAGGGTAGCAGTAAGCGTAGAACATTGGCTGCGGCATTTCGTCGCTACCTGGCCAAAAACCCACGCTGCTTACCTCGTGCGAATAAGCTTCTTGCATTACATCCAAAGGCATATTGGGCATGCCACCTGGGTGCAAAGGTGCAGGGCGGCCCGAAAAACGAGTAACTGCCAAGTCAAACGCTCCCCAGAACAAATGTACAGGGCTACACTTACCAATAAAGGGGCTGCGGAACTCAGAGAATACTTGATTAACTTTTACCATAGCTTCCCAAAAATTGGTAACAGCGGCTTTATCATAGCTGGCATTAACCTCATTCTCCGCGAACGGAATTGCAGGATCCATCTCATTAGGCGCAGCAAATATGCTAATGTCTAGCCCTATGCTCTCCAACTTCTCGAACAAGTCGGTATAAAAACTGGCGATGCTGCGGGGGTACAACTCCATAATTAGGTCCTCGTTGTCAGTGGATCTTATTAATAGTAGATGCCTGCGGAAATCGAAATCTATTTGAAATGCGCCGCCTTTAAATGGAATGCTCTGCGTAGTGAATCCACTGGGCGAAATATACAAGGTAGTGTGCCACGAGTGGTTTTGCCAAGGCATGCTCTTCAGGCGTATTTTACCTACTATTTGCACCATTTGGTGCAATGTTTTCAAGGTATCGCTCCATGAGCTGTAATCTAATTCGGGCCAAGTATTTTTGCTAGTTGACATGGGGTGGGTATTTGGTGTTCAAAGCTAAGTAAAGACTATGTGCTTTGAAATAGTTCAAATAGATGTCTAGACATCTATAACCTATAATTCAGATCCTCCTTTTTTATCTTAGCGAAAAATTGACGCTATGGGTAGAACGGTATTGATAACAGGAGCAACTTCAGGAATAGGAAAAGCCACCGCACAGGTATTGGCTAAAGAGGGATTTCAATTGATATTATGTGGTCGCCGTCAGCAGCGATTGGATGAATTGCAAACCGAACTAGCTACACTTACTAAAGTTACCACGCTCAATTTCGATGTAAGTGATAAGCAGGCCGTAGCCAAGGCTTTTGAAGAACTGCCAAGCGACTTCCAAACGATCGACATACTGATAAACAACGCAGGCAACGCGCACGGCCTAGGCACCATTGATCAAGGCAATACCGACGATTGGGATAAAATGATGGACATCAATGTAAAAGGGCTGTTGTATGTTTCTCGCCAAGTGATACCGGGTATGGTGAGTAGGGCAGAGGGGCATATTGTTAACATCGGTTCCATTGCTGGCATTGAGGTATATGCCGAGGGCAATGTGTACTGCGCTAGTAAGCATGCGGTAGATGCCATCACCAAGGGCATGCGCATAGACCTCAACCCCCAAGGCATAAAAGTGAGCGAAGTAAAACCAGGTTTGGTAGAAACCGAATTCAGCGAAGTACGATTCAAAGGCGACAGCGAAAAGGCCGCCAAAGTATACCAAGGTTATCAGCCATTACTACCCCAAGATATTGCTGAACTCATCTTATTCATGATCACACGCCCCAAGGACTTGAACTTGGCCGTTGTGCTAGTGCTGCCATTGGCTGAAGCGGCAAGTATAGTGGGGTTGAAAAGGTAAATAGAAAAACATGCAAGAACGAATACAGGCCGCACTTAAGGCCATAGAAGAAGATAAGGACGTAACTATATTATGGGCCTGCGAAACAGGATCGCGGGCATGGGGTTTCCCCTCGCCAGATAGTGATCAAGATGTACGTATAATTTACAGGCACAAGCCTGAATGGTATGTATCCGTTTGGGAGAAGCGAGACACCATTGAATATATGTCGGAAGATAAAATGCTTGATGTGGTGGGATGGGATATACGTAAATGCCTTCAACTCTTATGGAAATCGAACGCGCCTCTGTTAGAGCGCATACAGTCGCCCGTGATATACCGCGAGGTGGCAGGTTTTATAAGCCCGATGATGGCAGTAGCTGAAGCTTGCTATTCGCCTATCTCAACCATGTATCACTATTTAGGCATGGCTAAAAAGACCTTTGGTGAAGTAGAAGGAGCTGATGAAGTACGCTTGAAGAAGCTCTTCTACGCCCTGCGTGCAGCTATGGCTTGCAAGTGGATAATGGATAAAGACACCATGCCGCCTATTGAATTTGGCATTAAGCTGAAGGAGTTAGAATTACCAGCCGACCTTTTGAACAGAATAGAAGAACTGATAGCTCTAAAGGCCACTAAAAATGAAGACTATACTCATGGACGTGAGCCTTTGTTGATAGACTTTATTGCCGAGCAAATTGATCTATCGGGCAAGGCAGTGCCTAGTTTAGGTAGTAGAAGAGATAATTCGGTAGACTTAGATGCCTTTCTTCAAAAAGCTATTCAGCTCGGTTAATGATGACCATTCCGGAGATAAAAGAACAAGAGCTTTTGCTCTTTGAATGCATTAGTGGTAGTAGGGCCTATGGATTGGCCACACCTACATCTGACACAGATATTAAGGGGGTATTCTTTATGCCCAAGCAGTTGTTTTTCGGTCTGCAACGGATAGATCAGATCAATAGCGAGAGCAACGACGAGATGTATTACGAGATCGGTAGGTTCATTGAGCTACTGGCGAAGAACAATCCCAACTTGATGGAGCTGCTGGCCACGCCCGAAGAATGCGTGCTTTATCGCCATCCTATTTTCGATAGGCTGAAACCAGAACTGTTCCTTAGTAAGTTGAGCAAGGCCGCCTTCGCGGGTTACGCCATGACCCAAATACGAAAGGCTCGTGGACTAAAAAAGAAGATACTGAATCCCATAGCTAAAGAGCGAAAGTACCCACTCGATTTTTGTTATGTTCCCTATGGTCAAGGCTCTATTACTATTCTTGAGTTTCTAGATAAAAAGGGATTAGACCCCAAACATTGTGGCCTAGCCAAGTTGCCCAAAATGCACGAAATGTACAGTGTGTATTACAACGAAGAAGGTATATACAAGGGCCTGATGCAGCGCGAACATGCTAACGATGTTTCGCTCAGTTCCATCTCGAAAGGAGAGGAGCCTATCGCCACCATGTCGTTCAACAAAACGGGCTATTCCAAATACTGTAAAGACTATAAGGAATATTGGGATTGGGTAGAAAAACGCAACGATGTACGCTACGAGAACACCATTTCGCATGGCAAAAATTACGATGCTAAGAATATGATGCACACCTTCCGCCTACTAGATATGGCATTAGATATTGGTGAGCAAGGTAAAGTGATAGTACAACGCCCCAACCGCGACTATCTGCTAAGCATTAAGCACGGCGAATTTGAATACGATTACCTGTTAGCTGAAGCTGAAAAGAAAGTGGCCCGAATTGAAGAGGTATTTGAAAAGTCTAGCTTGCCAGATGCCCCTGATATGGCTGTAGTGGAGCGATTGCTGGTGGAGATACGAGAGGAGTTGTATTTAGCTGTTAAGTAGCCCCACCAACCGAATGTCTGCCACCTAACATTTCTCAACAGCATTTTTCAGCCTATACACTTGTACATTTCGTGAAGAGTTTTAACTTACGTTCAAACTCATCCATTTTGAAAAAATTATCCCTAGGAAGCTTTGCGGAGCTAGAAGAAAAAACGCCCACACATAAACAAGTAAATGGCCTCGATCTTGTATTGGTTAAGTACGATAACAACATATCTGTACTCTATGGGCGATGCCTTCACCGTGGTGCATTAATGGCCGACGGTGCAATACAAGGAGAGAACCTGATATGTGGATTGCATGGTTGGGATTATCGTTACGATACGGGTGTAAGTGCGTACAACAATAGCGAGGCCCTACATAAGTTTGAGGCAGAAATTCGTAATGGAGAGGTATTCATTTCTGAAGACGATATAAATGCCTATTTGGAAATTCATCCACAGCGGTTTGACCGTGATGAATACTTGGGACAATATGCTGATACGCATCCTGAAAGTACCGAGCCATATACAGGTTATATAAAAGAATTGGCCCAAAATGGCTTAAAGAATTACGGTCACCACGGCCCATCGGCCGCTATGGGGGTAGATAGAAATACACTACCCAAATGGGAAGATATTCAATTTCTGCCTGCGCAATTATCGCGTCGTCCGCTACTAGATGAAGCAGAGGTGAGCACGAAAACCGTGATAGGTAAAAGTGCCAAAAAGCCTTTGGTATTAGACATTCCCATTTTTGTATCTGACATGAGCTTTGGGGCACTATCGCGCGAAGCCAAGATAGCCCTATCGATGGGAGCGGAAATGGCGGGTACTGGTATTTGTAGTGGTGAGGGTGGTATGCTGCCCGACGAGCAGGCTAACAACTCGCGCTATCTATATGAATTGGCCTCTGGCCGATTCGGTTTTGAGTGGGAGAAACTAGATAAAGTACAAGCCTTTCACTTTAAAGGTGGACAAGGCGCTAAAACTGGAACAGGTGGACACCTACCCGGGCACAAAGTAACTGCGGAGATAGCAGAAGTTCGTGGATTGAAACAAGGCGAAACAGCCATTTCGCCAGCTACATTTCCTGATATACATGGTGCGGCAGAGTTCAAGGAATTTGCCGCAAAAGTGCGCGAACGCACAGGAGGAATACCTATTGGTTTCAAATTGGCAGCTAGCCATATTGAGGCAGATATTGATACTGCTCTAGAGGCAGGAGTAGACTATATCATCCTTGATGGACGTGGGGGTGGAACAGGTTCTGCACCTACCATTCTTCGTGATAACATTAACGTGCCTACCATACCAGCTCTGGCCCGCGCCCGCCGACATCTAGACCGCTCTGGCGCTAAGCATGTGAGCTTGATAATTACAGGTGGCTTACGTGTGCCTGAAGATTTTGCTAAAGCAATGATGCTGGGTGCCGATGCTATTGCGGTATCTAACTCTGCCTTACAGGCCATTGGTTGCTTAGGTATGCGCGCTTGCCATACCAATAACTGCCCCGTGGGTATCGCTACACAGAAAGAGAACTTACGCGCTCGATTGATAATTGAGGCATCGGCTAAGCAGTTGGCTAACTACTTTAAGGCTGCTACTGACTTGATGAAAGTGGTAGCTCGCTCTTGTGGATACGCTGATGTACATCAATTCAACAAGAACGACCTTTCTACCCTAGATCATGAAATGCATCGATTAACGGGCATTAACTATGCTGGCTTTTTGAATGACTAACCTGGAGTTGATACTAGGT
>CAYGTK010000148.1:0-10667 GCA_964352775.1 uncultured Chitinophagaceae bacterium | reverse complement strand
GTTCAAATGCTGTACCAATGCCAAAAACGAGTGAAACGGGTGAAAAAACGTCAATTTAACTGACATTTTGTCTAAATAAATGATTTATTCAGCCATATTGGCAATTAATTCTGATGAACATTCCAAATGCAAAACCGCAATTGTACTTTTAGTTAATGAATCCGAATATCATGTATATAGAAATAAAGACACCAAACTATGGCAACGACGGGCCGGCATGGATAGGTAGGGTGCAAAAATCTCGTACTGGTAAAACCATTTACTTTAATGGAATGGCTTTTGGCTTAGGGAATGGCGGGATGGTTATTGGAGGAAATGCTATAAATGATTCTGGCGATACATGCTGGATCTCTAGACCTAAACAAGACCAAAGTGATAGACGCTATAGTGAACCTGGAGTTGTGATGATCGAAAGAGCCTGCCTAAAAGAATATTTGGAATATGTAGATAAAGAAGAGCTACCTGTATCAAGGTATCAAATAGTTGACGTGGTAGAAACTGACATTCAAAAATTCCATACGATGGCAAACGAGAAACTTACCCCTCAATAGCACCGCGCTTACCCAACTCAATAGCTTCTAAATCGACCACTTTACCCTTATCAATGCCGAATCGTAAAATGGTTTTTACTTTATGAAAACCGTGGCGGCCTGCAGCGCCTGGGTTCATCACCAAATGACCATATTTCTCATCGCGCATTACGCGGAGGATGTGCGAGTGCCCGCAAACGAACACATCAGGTTTTAATTCGGTGATGAGCTGCCTTGCTCTCGGGCTATAACGACCAGGGTAGCCACCAATGTGCAAGAGAAGTATTCGCATCCCTTCTCGCCGTATCAAACGATACTCTGGGTGAATCACTCGCAGCTTTGCACCATCTATATTGCCATATACTCCCACTAATGGCTTGTGTTCTGCTAGTCGGTCAGATGTAGCTAGGTCGCCGAAATCTCCAGCATGCCATATCTCATCTACCTCCTTAAAGTAGTTGAATACCGATTCGTCGAAGTACCCGTGCGTATCTGATATAAGCCCGATCTTTATCATCCCAATTGCCCTGCTGCTTTTCGTTTGTAATAGCTTTCTATCAATAAATAATAAGCCACCACACCCGCAGCATAGAAGGCGGCGGTTATTAGGAATATATTCATATAGCTGAGATCTTGCTCGCGTAGTACCTTAAATATTTGTGCGCTTACGAACCAACTACCCGACCAAATGGACGCATTTAGCGCACTTACTATTTCTTGGTTTCGCTTACCTACGTAGTACATGCTTAACTCAGTAGCCATGGGTCCAGCCATGTTCATCAGCGGCTGACGAAATATGAAGAATGCTATCGCTATCCAAACGGCCATTGCAGAATCGCTATAATACTCGGTAGTGGCCATCAGTATCAAAGCTACAACTGCTAAAGATTGGATGAGGGTGATAGATACTTTGTAGCCATATCGCTTTCTAATACCTGGTATTATAAGCATGCCAATAGCTACTAAAATATAGGCTAAGGCACTGATGAGCGAAAAAATATCCTCTTCTACCCCATGCACTGTTAAGAAGAATAAATTGATGAACGGTATTGTAAAACCTGCACCTATTGCAATGATAAATGTGGGGGTAAGCACTTTGGCTATCACACCCCAATCGTAATCGCGGAAGGTATTTTCGACGGCTACTGGTTCAGATGTCTTTTCCTCCACCTTAATACGGCTAACAAAATAGATAGCCCCAAAGCCCATAATGGAAAGAGTGTAAAGAATGGTCTTAATATCAAATAACTCTGGGAAGTAGAACTTCAGGAAAAAGTTAAGTAGACCGATGGAAAAGATACTAATACCCCACGTTTGAAAAGAAACTGAAATTGCTTCAGAATGATATTCAGGGTCTGCATTTAATAGAATATAAGGTAACGCAGTAACCTGTAAGCAAGAAAAAGATACCCCCCAAATAACGAACATAGGATATAGCCAAGCATCCATTTGATGATCGATAAGGTAGAGCAGTATTAAGGATGTAGTAGGCAAAGCAACGGAAGCCACATAAAAGAAAGGCTTGAGCTTTTGCCCCTTTATGAAAAGCCCAAAAGGCAAGGCAAAGAACATAACCGCTAGGAAACGAAAGGAAACGAATTCCGCTATTTGGTGATCAGCGTAGCCCTTATCGTCCATGAAATAATTTAGCAGTAGGAAAAAGGAAGAGTTGATCAATTGCAGAAAGAATTCTGCGATGATGAGGTTGAGAATGTGTGGTTCTATCTTTTTGTAAACGCTAAAAATTCGGAACAAGGCCTTCGAGTTTTGTCCGAATATAATCTTTTATCGCCTCGGTATCGGTAGGGGAAAACCACACGTATTCCAGATCTCGACGTAACCACGTTAATTGTCGCTTAGCGTATCGGCGGCTGTTCTGTTTTATCAACTCAATAGCCCTATCACGATCATACTCACCATCGAAATAAGCGAAGAACTCTTGGTAACCTACCGTTCTCAAGGCATTGTGTTCTTTATAAGCATATACTGATCGGGCTTCTTCTTCCAAACCTTCCTCTAACATGATATCTACCCTATTGTTGATCCGCTCATAAAGTAATTCCCGTTCAATATTGAGCGCTATTTTTATAGTCTCGAATGGGCGTTTCGCTTGTTTGCCTTGGCGGAAACTACTGAACGGGTTTCCTGATACTATGCATGCCTCCACAGCCCTAAGTAAGCGGTGATGGTTGCTCTTATCTACTTGATCAAAATATACGGGGTCTAATCGTTGTAGTTCTTCTTGCAGGTAGCTTATCCCCTTTTCTTCAAAAGCAGTTTTTAATTCTTTACGGATCTTCTCATCGCCATCGGGCAGATCGTCAAATCCATCTGTAACTGCTTTTATGTAGAGGCCCGAACCACCAGTCATAATAACTGCTGGTTGTTCCTTATGAAGATCTCCTAGCAAAGTCATTACATCCCGCTCATATTGTCCAGCGCTGTAGCTTTCGGCAATACTGTGTGAATGCACGAAATGGTGGGGCACACGGGCCAATTCATCAGCCGTGGGTGCAGCTGTACCTATTTGCATTTCTTTGAAAAACTGACGTGAATCGGCTGAAATGATAGAAGTGTTCAGCTCCTCTGCAAGGTCTAAACTAAGGGCTGTCTTTCCAATAGCAGTAGGGCCACTAATAATTATAAGAATGCGCTTCACTGCGCTAAACTAGTCCATCTCTTCCACACCAAAACCAGTCAGATCCTCTTCGTCGCTATATACATCCAGCTGCTCCAAGAAACTCTCTTCTACTTTACCTGCGGCATTCACTTGACCAGATTCTTCAATAACTGATGGGTATTTACCATCCTCTTTGGCTTGACTTTCTACTTGTATCAAGAAATTTAAGCGTGGACGGTTCTCATTATAGTATACAAAGTGGCGGATGTCGTTGTCCAACGATGCACTCAGCTTGGTTTCCATACCGTCTAAGGCATTCTCCATACTGGGTTCTTCGTCAAGAAATATTTCTCTCACTTTCAAAAAGCGGGGATTGCTCTCAAAAAACACTGCTGCCTTTTCGCCTTTGATACCGAAACTACTCACTATCATTTTATGGATGGCCATAAAGGTCTCATCTCCTTTTACCTGAATGTAACGATACACATCGTCCATCTCATCAACATATACTTCAAAAACGTAGGTAGACATAGCAATTGCTTTTGGTGGTTAGTTGTTAGCTGGTTGAAGGCCCAGCTCTTTGCCTTTGCGTTGCATAAATTGGAACGCTTCATCTCTGTCGTTCCGTATGTCGCCGTCTAAAATAGCATCTTTTATAGCATTTTTAATGATGCCTACTTCACGACTTGGTTTAATACCAAAGTACTCCATCACCTCCTCTCCGCTTACTGGTGGCTGCATATTGCGGATACGGTCTTTCTCTTCTAGCTCCACCAATTTATCCTTCACTATCTCGAAATTTTTCAAGTAGCGTTCCATCTTATCGGCGTTCTTAGTGGTGATGTCGCTCATGCAGAGTTTCATCAACTTCTCTATATCATCACCCGCTTCAAATAGTAAGCGTCGGATAGCAGAATCACTAGTATCTTCTTTATTCAAACCAATAGGGCGAAGGTGAAGGAAGACCATTTTCTTAACAAACCTCATTTCTGCACCCATCGGCAGTTTCATGCGACGAAAAATAGTAGGCACCATTTTACTGCCCAGCACCTCATGACCATGAAAAGTCCACCCATGTCCTTTTTGGAAACGCTTGGTAGGCGGTTTGGCAATGTCGTGCATTATAGCAGCCCAGCGCAACCATAGGTCATCGCTTTTATCTGCCGTGTTATCCAGAACTTGAAGAGTGTGGTAAAAGTTGTCTTTATGGCCCTTACCGTTGCGTATTTCTACACCTTGTAGCGCTACCATTTCAGGAAAAAAGTGATGAAGCAGACCTGTGTTATACAACAACTTGAAACCAAGCGATGGGCGCTTAGATGCTATTATCTTGTTAAGCTCATCGGTAATGCGCTCTTGCGAGATGATGTTGATGCGCTCAGCATTTCGGCTAATGGCCTCAAAGGTCTTTTCTTCAATAGTAAAGCCCAACTGCGTAGCAAAACGAATGGCTCGCATCATGCGAAGTGGGTCGTCGCTAAAAGTAATATCAGGATCGAGCGGGGTACGGATTATCTTGTTGTCCAAGTCGGTCAGTCCATCAAATGGGTCTATTAGTTCACCCCAATTTTCTTTCCTTAGGTTTATGGCTAGGGCATTGATAGTGAAGTCGCGGCGGTTCTGGTCATCTTCTAAAGTTCCGTCTTCTACTATCGGCTTTCGAGAGTTTCGTTGGTACGATTCTTTTCGTGCACCTACGAATTCCATCTCCATTCCATCGGCCATGAACATGGCTGTGCCGAAATTCTTGAATACAGAAACATTTGGCTTGTTAGGGAATTTTTGTGCTACAGCCTTGGCAAATTCAATACCGCTACCTACACATACCACATCAATATCTTTGGTTGGGCGATCTAATATAGCATCGCGTACAAAACCGCCTATAGCATAGGCCTCCCATTGCTTTTCATCGGCCACTTGGCCAACTACTTGCAATAGTCTCAACTCTTCTTTGGTTAGTTTATCTGTAAGGTTCTGCGCCATATACTCGCAAAGATCGCTAATTCTTTAAGCATTTATACGAACAACATATTGTCGTCGGGCTCATGAATTAACAGGTTGTTATGATCACCTATTTCGCAAACTAGTTTGATGTGTTGCTTTTGGTCGGTAAGGTCAGTACCCATTTCAGCAGCAATTATCTTTACCACATTGTAGGTATCAACATAGTTAGAAAGCTTACCAGTATCACGTAAGTATACTGAGGTGTTCAATTCATCTTGCTGTACCTTAATATGATGGCTTCCCACCATTTCAGTAAAAATGTGTCCTTCTACTATTATCTTCAATAGGTTACACTTAAAGGGAAGTATGAGCCTACAACCTATGTAGTATCCCTCTTTGTTTTGCGCTAGTGCTTCGCGTATAGTTAATGCCATTATAAAGGTTGTTCAGAATTGAATTTAAACCGCCACTGCGTGTTCGCGCAGGGCTTCGTTCAGAGATGTTTTCTTATTAGTTGATTCCTTTCGTTTTCCAATAATGAGCGCACAGCTCACCTGGTAATCGCCCGCCGGAAATGTTTTTGTATAGCTACCAGGTATCACCACAGAGCGTTCAGGCACTTCGCCGCGATATTCTATTGGTTCCACTCCGCTTACGTCAATTATCTTGGTACTTTGGGTCAATACTACATTGGCCCCTAGTACAGCTTCTTTACGTACACGAACACCTTCTACTACTATACAACGCGAACCGATAAAACAATTGTCTTCAATGATCACGGGTGCAGCTTGAACGGGTTCTAGAACGCCTCCTATTCCAACGCCACCACTTAGGTGTACATTCTTCCCGATTTGGGCGCAACTGCCTACTGTAGCCCAAGTATCTACCATAGTACCCTCTTCCACATAAGCACCAATGTTTACATAGCTAGGCATCATGATAACTCCTCTGCTTACATAGGCTCCGTAGCGTGCTATTGCGTGAGGTACAACGCGCACCCCTAATTTTTTGTAGTCTTTTTTTAAGGGGATCTTATCATGAAATTCAAAAGGACCAACCTCTATACTTTCCATCTTGCGTGTAGGGAAATAGAGTATCACGGCCTTCTTCACCCAATCGTTCACTTTCCAGTTATCACCATCGGGTTCAGCTACGCGCAACTCCCCTTTATCGAGCATTTCCAACACATCGTTAATAGCATTTAGGGTCTTCGGTTGCTCCAACAAGCTTCTATCTTCCCAAGCTTTTTCTATTATCGACTGATAAACATTCATACCAATAGGCTTTCTGACTTAAATTATCGTTGTAATTTTATTGCGAACTAAGCGCCAAAGATATGGGAAAATGGATGATGGTAGTTTTAATGTGCAGCCTTTTCTTTCTACAGGCTTGTACACCTGAACCAGAACAGGTAAAGACCTATTACGACGAGAAAGAAACACAGGTAAAAGAAGAGTACATTATAATAAGTACAGACCCTGAAATAAGGGATGGAGCTTATAAAATGTATTATGCTGATGGCACACTAAAAGCTGAAAAGACTTATAAGGAAGGCCAACTGAACGGAGTGGAAAAAATATACCGTGAAGATGGTAGCCTAGCCGAGAGCTCGGAATACGTGAATGGCGACCTAACAGGTGAGCACATCTTCTATTTTGAAAGTGGTGAACCTGAAATAGTAGAAACTTACAAAGAAGGAAGTTTTGAAGGTCCCTATAAAACCTACTTTGAGAGTGGTGAGTTGCAACAAGAAGGTCAATACAGCCAAAATGAAATGAAGGGAATTTGGAAGTTTTATCACGAGACAGGCGAACTAAAGGAAGAAGTTACCTTTTCAGGTAATGTGGAGAACGGACCATACAAACAGTATTATAAAAACGGCAAGGTATCTTCTGAAGGAAATTTCCAGAACAAGAAAGAGATAGGTACTTGGATGTATTACTGGGAAACAGGAATACCTAAAGAGAAGGCCGAATTTAAAACCGGGGTAGAGAACGTTGATGTTATCATTTACGACGAACAAGGTGATTCTGTAAAAACGATAACTTATCGGCCTGGGTTTATTCCTAGTTAGATCATTACATCTTCCACTTAATACTACAACCTACAGCAGGTGTTTCTTTTGTAGCTATATCTTGTTCCTCTAGCAAAGCATTTAAAGCATTCTTCAAATAGTGAGTCTCCACTTGCAAGGCATTTTGCCAGTTATCATCTATGGCTCCTTGGTAAACAAGCTTGTCTTCCTTATTAAATAGATATACCTCTGGTGTTCGTTGAGCACCAAAGTCTTTTGCGGCTTGCTGGGATTCGTCGTAAAGGTATTTATCAGCCAAACCCAGCTCCTTTGCCATTGGTTTCATGTGCTCAAATGCATCTTGTGGATATTGAACCGCATCATTAGAACTTATGGCAACAAAACCGAAACCTTTGGCAGCATATTCTGCGGTAATATTGGCTATTCTATCAATATAGGCTCTTGCATAGGGGCAATGATTACAGGTGAAAATGACCACCAAACCATTAATACCCCTTTCTTCACTAAGTGTATGTTGTTGACCATCAGTTCCTAGTAGTTTAAAGCCGGGCAGTTTTTCGTAAAGTTTCATGTGGATACTTGCTTTGTTTAGTGTTTTCAATTATAAACAATTACCGCTAAATTTGCGGTGAATGCACAAACTACGTATGTTCAATGGTAGTACCAACTAACAATACCGATATGATCCGTTTCTTTACTTCTATTCTAATCTTTAGCTTGGTACTTTGCAGCGCTATAGGCTTTGCTCAAGACGTGCCAGATAACCTGCCTACCAATGCCATACCTGGTAAGTGTTATGGTCAGGTATATACTCCAGCAGAATACGAATACAAAGAGACTACTGTAATTGATAAGCCAGCAAGTACTCGCAAAGTGGTTATTCCACCGATATACGAAATAGTGTATGATACTATCGTGGTGCAAGAAGCTCAAAAGAAATTGATAGTAATACCCGCTGCTTACGAAACAGTTGTAGAGTCTGTATTGGTAGCACCAGCAGCTACTAAGTGGGTAAAGATGCGTGCAGACCCAACCTGTTTGAGCAAAAACCCTGAAGATTGCCAAGTACTGGTACTAAAGGAAGTTCCTGCAGAGTATAAAACTTTCTCTCGCCGAGTACTTAAAACCCCTGCATTTACTCAAGAGAAGAACATCCCTCGTGAACTAAAAATAACTGCTCGCAAAGTAGTTAAAACTCCAGAGCAGATTAAAGAAGTGCCTGTACCGCCAACTTACAAAACGGAGATGAAGCGTATAGTATCAAAAGCTGGTGCTTACTCTGCATGGGAACAAGTAGTTTGTAATAAGGACTTGACCTATGAATTTATAGCAAAAGTTCAAGAAGCACTGAACGCGAAAGGATATAAAGTAGGAATTGCAGATGGTGTAATGGGTAACCAGACCGAACAAGCCATGCTTAAATTCCAATCGGACAATAACCTACCAATGGGTAACTTGAACGTGAAAACACTAAAAGCATTAGGTATCACTTATAGCTAATTACTGAACAAATAAAGTATTGAAACCCCTTCCATCCCGAAGGGGTTTTCTATTTTTAGCACATGAGCGATCGCATAGATGCCCCCATAGTGATATTAGGAGCTGGCCCTGCCGGAAGTACTGCGTCGTTGCAGCTATCGCTATTAGGTATTGACCATTTATTGGTAGACAAGGCGGTATTTCCTCGCGACAAAATATGTGGTGATGCATTAAGCGGGAAAGTGGTAGAGGTAATGAAAAAGATAGACCCTACCATAGTTGATCGTTTACACCTAGAACCAACACAAGTAGGGTCTTGGGGAGTGAATTTCGTAGCACCAAATGGAAAAGAGCTGCGCATACCTTTTAAAACTAATTACGATACTAGCACAAAACCTCCGGGCTATATTACCAAACGCTTAGACTTTGATAACTTTCTACTTGAAGAGGCCTTAGTCCATAAGCAGGTCACCTTTATGGAAGCTACCGAGCTAAGCAAGTTTGAACGAACAGGTAAAGGCATAACAGGCATTTCAAAAGATGGCGAGTTACAAATTAGCTCCCCAATGTGGCTAGTGGCTGATGGTGCGAATTCAAGATTTGCTAGGCACTTCGGGCACCTTAAAATGGAACCGAAACACCATTGTGCAGGCATTCGTGCCTACTACAAAGGTGTAGAGGGTATGGACAAGGATAACTTTATTGAACTGCACTTTTTAAAGCAATTACTACCAGGCTACTTCTGGGCCTTCCCTTTACCTAATGGCATGGCAAATATTGGGCTAGGCATACGTAGTGATAGGATAAGTAAAGAAAAAATAAACCTGAAGGAGAAACTACAAGAGGTATTAGCAACCGAACCCGCCCTAAAAGAACGTTTTAAGAACGCTGAGCTAGAAGGCAAAGTACAAGGCTTTGGTTTACCACTAGGCACAAAGAAGCGTGCCCTATCGGGCGATAATTACCTTTTGCTGGGTGATGCTGGATCATTAATAGATCCATTTACAGGCGAGGGTATTGGCAATGCTATGATGTGTGGTTGGATGGCGGCCTTACATGCGCAAAAAAATTTAGCGGTGGGAGATCATTCCATAGCTAAAAACAAAGTTTACGATAAGCAGGTTTACGATCGCCTTTGGAGTGAGTTATCACTGAGCAGACGCATGCAGCAATTGGTTACCGTGCCTTGGTTATTCAATTTTGTTGTTAATAAAGCCATCAACAGCCCTACCCTTCAAGAAACCATTTCGTGTATGTTCGAAGATCTGGATATTCGCGATCGCTTGAAACAGCCCTCATTTTATGTAAATTTGTTACTCTCAAAATAATTAGAACCATGTACAAATACATTTTACCTTTCGCACTCAGTCTTTTCTTATTCGCATGTAACTCTGGCCACGACCATAGTGCAGAAGGCCATGACCATGGTCATGATCATGATACGGAAACAGAAGAAGTAGCTGTAGAAGAAACTAAAACAGAAGGCGACGAATGGGAAGAAATTACGCTACCTATTGAAGAGTCAATTTATAGAGGAGCAAAAATAGATGAAGCAGGTGCTATTGAGCCAAGCGCTATGTTAGCCCTAATGGGTGAGTCTACTGAAATAGAGACTAAGATAATTACCGAAATAAAAAGCTGCTGCCAAAAGAAAGGGTGCTGGATGAAGGTAGACCTAGCTGATGGTGAAGAAATGCGCGTTACATTTAAAGACTATGGTTTCTTTGTACCTAAGAACAGTGCTGGCCTGAAAGTAGTGATGGACGGACGTGCTTACTACGATACTACTAGTGTAGAAATGCTACGCCACTATGCTGAAGATGCTGGCATGAGCCAAGAAGAGATAGATGCCATTACTGAACCAGAACTGGAATTAGCCTTCGAATCGGAAGGATTGATATTACTTGCGAACAAGTAAGCAGAATATCTCGTTTAGTTTTGGAGATGAAAAGCAAGATGCTTACTTTTGCAAAGCTTTTCAGGAAGCACAAAACGATTCAGTAGCTCAGCTGGTAGAGCAACGCCCTTTTAAGGCGTGGGTCCTGGGTTCGAACCCCAG
>CAYGTK010000147.1:0-10798 GCA_964352775.1 uncultured Chitinophagaceae bacterium | reverse complement strand
GGCAGTAGCAAAGGAAGATAAGCCAGCTGCTGAAAAGCCTACTGCAAAGAAAGCAACAGAGCAACCCAAGAAAACCTTCGCCCCAAAAAAGAAAGACCCTAAAACCGAAGAGAAGAAAGACGGGGTAGAGCCAGGCAGCAGTGTAGAGTGGGATCTAGACAATGACGAGACTAAGATAAAGGGGCCGAACGATCAGGGGAGTTTGTTTTAGATAATGGGGCCTCTATTAGGCATATTGACATTGATAGTTGGTGGTTTCTTTTATAGAAATATAAAAGAGCCAGAACTAAAAATGATCTCTCTACTGGGGTTGATGATAGTTGCTGTAGCCTTTCCTGGAAGAGGAGTAATGTGGCTTTTATCAATGATGGAACTATTTGAATTACGTCCAGTACTCTCCGTATTCTTATTTATCATTCCTGTTATCTCCTTTGCTCTATCTCTCTACTATTTTGTATTCCGATATAATGGACCTAAGAAATGGCTCATGGCCATCATTCCTATTTATTTGATAGTAGGTTTGGTGTTTAAGTTAATGAGCTGGCCTGGTGCTGGAATACTTGCCTATTTGTGTATTGTAGTATGCCTTAACTGTATCTTCTTACTGATCACCTCAAATAAATATAAAGGGGCTCGCACTATTCTTGTAGTATGCCTATACTACGTAATGGTCTATATGATGCAGTATTGGACCTATATTTTAGAAGCCTATAATTAGCATGTAGGTTTCTATGTATTTTAGTGTCATGAGACCACTAACATTATTTATCGGTATTTTATTTTGTAGCCAACTATTTGCCCAACGCCCACCTGAAACTCAGGGTATTGGTGCTGTGGAAATAAGTAGCGCAAGCCCTTCGGAAACTGACTTTAGTGACCTAGGAATATTAGATTCTATTCTAGCTCAGAAACGCGTTGTACTTCTTGGGCGCCAGCACGACGGTAATGCGGTAGACTATCAATTCATGATACGCCTATTGAAGTACCTGCATGAGCAGCAACGCTTCAATATGCTAATTCTTGATAGCGACTTTTACGAAATGTTCAATGCAAGTATTGCCGTTTCTAATGATGCCTCTGCTATAAATGATTATGGTTCTGCTATTGGTGGTTCGTTTGGGGAATCTTCTATTAGGAATGAGCTATTAAATTATTTGCAAGCTCAAGCAAAAGCTGGTACACCTATCTTCCTTTTCGGAATGGATTGTGTGCATAGTAATCAATATTTGGCTGATCAGTTACAGGAAGGCTTAGAGCAGGGATTGCCTAAGGTAGCAAAGTCGAAAGAGCAGAAACGCTTTATGGAGATATTAAAGCAACTACTTAAAGAAAGCTATAAAAGCAAAGCAACCGACATAGACAAGAAGATCTATTTTGCACATATAGATAAGCTGCAGCAAGAAGCTACTGTTGCCGATACCATGAGCATGCTATACCTGTTTCGTCCACTTATGGAAAGCTTAGAAGGCTTTGCTAAAGATGCTTGGAATGTAGATGAATTAAGTGGCCCAGCTCGCCAGAACTATCGAAATGCGCAAATGGCCACCAACGTTGATTGGCTGGTGAATAAGATCGTTAAAAACCAAAAGGTGTTAGTTTTCTCATCCAATGAAAGACTAAGTTACGGTCAAGCACCTACTAAAGATAGCAAGCAGGTCACATTGGGTTACTTGCTAAAGCAGTCGTTCGGGGATGTATGTTTTAACATTGCTTCTACAGCGTATTCTGGTAAAGTAGCAGCTAGTCCTAAAGAATTGAAACTACCCAAACCAGCTAAGAATAGCTTAGAAAAGCAACTAGCAGATGTGGGATACCAGCATGCCTTTTTATGCTTTGATACTGATGATGTTGCACCAGCATTATTAGAAAGTTTCCCAATGTTCTACTACAATTTCAATATGGATATGGAAGGTGATGAGGGCACAAAAGTATATTCCAAGCTTTTTGATGCGGTGATATTTCATCAGACTGCTGCGCCTTTAGGTAAATAATTTCAAGGTCTTTGGTCGAACCATGGTCATTCTAAATGCGTTAACTTAGTCAAGAATAAAGCTATAATTATGTCTACTGCTACATTAGAAAGACCAACACAAACTACTGCACTTCCAGAATTGAACGCAGCTCAATTAAAGAATTTGGAACAAACCAATAATGGTCTCTTGTTCAAATTTTTTACGTTCAACAAATTGCCATTGGGTCTTTTGAGCGGGATGAAGATAAAGGAGTTCAACAGACACAGATGTGTAGCTACAATTCCTTATGGTTGGATGACCAGGAACCCCTTCAAGTCTACTTTTTGGGCAGCGCAGGGTATGGCAGCGGAGTTGTCTACTGGTGTGTTAGCCTTATTAGCCACAGCAGGTCATCAACCTTCGGTAGCAGTTATTCTAGTAGGTTGCAGTGCGCGTTTTCATAAAAAGGCAGTGGGGCTAACCTATTTTACTTGTGAAGAAGGTGATGCTTTGTTCGCTGCAGTTCAAAAGGCGAGAGATACGGGTGAATCAGTTGAACAAACCGTTCAGGCTATTGGTACCGATAAGGATGGTAACCCAATTGCAACGTTTGAATTTACCTGGTCGTTTAAGCAACGAAGTAAATAGCAGGGTATGAATATCCTGCTGCTCGACCCTTTTCTAGGAGGCTCTCACAAAGTTTGGGCCGAAGGTTGGCAGCAAAATTCCACACACAACATTACTATTCTAGGTTTAACGGGTTCACACTGGAAATGGCGTATGCACGGTGGGGCTGTTAAGCTAGCACAACAGTTTTTAGATAGCGACTTACAGCCAGATGTAATTATGGCTACGGATATGCTCGACTTAACCACCTTTTTAAGTTTAACTAGAAGGAGGACGGCTAATATCCCCACAGCTATTTATTTCCATGAGAATCAGTTGACGTATCCATGGTCGCCACAAGATAGGGATGTAGAGAAAAAGCGAGACAACCACTATAGCTTCATTAATTATACTTCTGCTTTAGCGGCTGATAAGGTCTATTTCAATTCGGCCTATCATAAAGATTCTTTTCTAGAAGAGCTGCCCCGTTTCTTGAAGATGTTCCCTGACCATAAGGGGATGAATACGGTGGAGGAGATAAAGAAGAAGTCGGATGTACTTTATTTGGGAATGGACCTTACCCGACTAGATGAATTGAAACCAGAGAAGATAGAACCACTTAACAGGGCATTATTACTATGGAATCATCGCTGGGAGTATGATAAGAACCCAGAAGACTTCTTTCAGGCGCTATTTGAAATTCAAGATCGCGGTATCGATTTCAAGCTAGCCGTATTGGGCGAAAGCTATGAAATGTATCCAAGCATTTTTGATGAAGCAAAGGAAAAGCTAGGTGAAAAAATAGTGCATTGGGGATATGCTGCCGATAAGGCGGAGTATGCTAAATGGCTATGGCTGGCGGACATTCTTCCCGTAACGTGCGAGCAAGATTTTTTTGGTGGAAGCGTGGTAGAAGCTATGTATTGCAACGTAAAACCACTACTGCCCAATCGGTTGGCTTATCCTGAGCATGTGGAGGAGAAATACCACAGCGTGTTTTTCTACGAAGGGCAAGAGCAATTCATTAAGAAACTACACAAACGTATTTGGGATGTAAGCCTATTGCGCAAACAACAAACACGCAGTTATATCCAACATTATGATTGGGGTACACAAGCAGCTTTGTATGATGCTGAAATGGAGAAGTTAAGAGGCTAAGTAAATACTGAACTTACTATACAGATACTTTGTCGGCAGCCCAAGCAGCATATACCCAGTTGTCAGGATCTTCCAACTCACCAGATTTGATGCCTTGTAAAGTTTCTGCTAACCAACCAGATATTTTGCGAGTTTCAACTGCTGGTAGATCAAAGCGTTCGTCTTTGTAACCTAATTGGATGATCTGTGAAATAGTAGCTGCTGTTCCAGCACCGAATGCTTCTTTCAAAGTTCCTGCTTTGTGAGCAGCTATTAACTCATCTACGCTTACATCACGCTCTTCTACTTTATAACCTCGGCGTTTCAATAGCTTGATAGCTGAATCGCGAGTTACACCAGCCAAAATGGTATCAGCTAATTTAGGAGTAACAACAGTGTCGCCAATTACGAAGAACACGTTCATTGTTCCTATCTCCTGCACATACTTAAATTCATAAGCATCTGTCCATAATATTTGGTCGAAGCCTTCTTCACGCGCTTGTGCAGCAGGATAAAGCGTTGCGGCGTAGTTACCAGCACATTTTGCATCACCAGTACCACCGTGAACGGCACGTACATAATGATCTGCAATTTTAACCTTAACCGGTGCTGAATAATATGATAAAACGGGGCAGGTAAACATCACAAAGCGATAGTTATCTGCCGATTTAATACCTATATATTCGTCAGTTGCAAACATGAACGGACGGATGTACAACGACCCACCTTCTGTTTTCGGAGCCCATTCGTGATCTAAACGAAATAATTCGTCAATAGCATCAAAAAATAGGTCTTCAGGGAATGCAGGCATGGCCATACGTGCAGCCGATCTGTTCAGTCGAGCAATATTCATATCTGGGCGAAAGATGCTTACACTATCGTCATCAGAGCGATATGCCTTCAATCCTTCGAATATAGATTGTCCATAATGAATGGCCGACATAGCAGGGTGCATCTCCAAGTTCTGGAAGGGCACAATACGTGGGTCAACCCACTTACCATTGTTATAATCAGCGATGAACATATGGTCAGAAAATACTCTACCAAAAGGTAGGTTAGTAAAATCTACAGCGTTTATCTGTGAGTCTTCGGTCTTCTGAATGGATATGTTCGATCCCATAGGTAAGAGTTTATGGTCAAAAATTCGGCGCTGCAAATATAGGATTTTTGGATTAAGGCTTTCTTATACTACATTTGAACTACCTCTTCTTGTAATTTACGAAATAGAAATGACATTACTTACTGACGATATTAACGCCTTACAATACCTTTTTAATGGTACATCGTTGCTATTAGGTGAAGATCAACAGCAAAAAACATCAGTATCTACTCCCAATAACGCTAAAAAGCTGCAAGTAGTTTGCCAAAATAGCGCAGGGCAGATAGGCCAGAAAGAGAAAGAGCTGTTGCAGAAAATACTTTTAGCCGTTAATATGGACGATAAAAGCTACGATATCAGGCAAGTTATTGATATGGAACCGATAGATAGCTACCGTAATTTGAAGGGTGTGGAGCGCATGATAGTATTCGCTGATAACGATAATTTAACACAGCTGAACGCTACGCCTTACCAAAAAGGGGAGAGTGGCCATGTGAAAATGCTATATAGCCAACCGCTCGGTATGTTAATGACCGATACTAATGCCAAACGCATGCTGTGGACCGCCCTAAAAGGCTTTTTTGCTTAATTATGGAGTTGATATTTGCCACAGGTAATCCCAATAAAATAAAAGAGGTAGCGCATCTACTAGGTAATACATTCAAAGTTGGAAGCCTTACCGACATTAACTGCCCAACCGACCTACCAGAAACCCACGAAACGCTAGAGGAAAACGCCATTGAAAAGGCTAGTTATGTATATGATAACTATAAGAAGAACTGTTTTTCGGAAGATACTGGTTTGGAAGTAGCTGCTTTGAACGGTGAGCCAGGGGTATACTCCGCACGTTACGCTGGCGGGCAGAAGGATAATCAGGCCAATATGAACCTACTGCTTAGCAAGTTGGAGGGAGAAGAAGACCGATCTGCTAGATTTAGAACAGTAATCGCTTTAATCTTGGATGGAACCATCCATACTTTCGAAGGCATTGTAAACGGTAAAATAATAACCGAGAGACGTGGAAAAGAAGGCTTCGGCTACGACCCCATCTTTGTCCCCGATGGCTACAAAACCACCTTTGCCGAAATGCAAATGGGGGAGAAGAGCCGAATTTCACATCGCGGAAGGGCTGTAGCTAAGTTGGTGGAGTTTTTGGGTGGGTTAGATTAATTACCCCTTAGAAATAGGCACATCCAGCAACAACAACTCCGCATCTTCCAGCATCTCTATCTCAAACCAATTGGTATTGTAAATGCCGATGGCGTCACGTTTATCTAGTATTTCTCCTGCAACACGTATTTTGCCACCTATTACGAACATGTATACCCCATTCAGGCTGCGCTTGATACTGTACTTTTCTTTTCTACCACTAGAGAAGTTGCCAAGGGTGAACCAAGCGTCCTGATTGATCCATACAGCACCATCGTTATCTTCAGGTGATACAACAGTTTTAAATTGGTTTCGACGGTCTTCGGGTTTGAATTTTCGTTGTTCGTAGCGGGGCGTTATGTTTTGTTTTTTTGGCTGAACCCAAACTTGTATTACGTTCAATAAATCCTTGTCCGAAGCATTGTATTCCGAATGACGGATACCTGAACCTGCGCTCATTATCTGCACTTCATTAGCAGAGATCTGACCGCC
The DNA here is from genome assembly GCA_964352775.1 of uncultured Chitinophagaceae bacterium. Classification (GTDB taxonomy): domain Bacteria; phylum Bacteroidota; class Bacteroidia; order Chitinophagales; family CAIOSU01; genus CAYGTK01. The sequence continues at coordinate 4,363 of CAYGTK010000147.1, read as the reverse complement.
ATTACCAAGGCTATCTTTATGTTCAATTACTCCACTTAAAGGAACGGTAACTATCTCAAAATTATCGTGCGGATGCATGGGGAAACCACCGCTGGGTTGAATGAAATCGTCGTTCATGACTCGCAAAGCACCGAAACCTTGACGCTCTTTGTTCTGCCAACCGCCGAAGCTGAAACTAAAGTTAGCCTTTAGCCAACCATACTCTGCGCCACCACGCGTATCTGCTCGGTGAATTATCTTTTGCAAGCCTGTGTCATCAGGTTTGAAATTTTTAGGCGGCATTTCAGGCAGCTTCTTTTCTGGAGTAGCTGCATTGGCATCTTGCCCAGCTAATAAAGAACCACCTACAACCGCAGCTGCACCACCCAAAACCGAATTACGAAAGAATTTACGACGCTTCATATCAGCTATTTTTACGAATATAAGTATATACAGGTAATTGAAGAACTGCTGTTTTGGTTCAGATGGTGTGGATAGGTCTATAGATTATTCCCCCAACTCCAAAACCAAAACCTCCCAAGGTTTTAAAACCATAGTGCCACCAAGCTTTACGGCATGACCCGTATACATGTCTGCAGCAGAGGAGTAACCCGCACCGCCAATGCGCTCAGAAAAACGGTTAGCGTTGATGCTTTGCTCTTTATCGCTAAAGTTCAATACTATCATCAAACTCATATCATCGGCATAGCGAAAGTAGGTATACACGCCATTTTCAGGAACAAACTGCATCAGTTTTGCTTCGTTGAAAAACGCAGCATTCTCTTTACGATACTTGGTTAATGTGGTCAAAAAATCAAATGCCTCTTGTTCCAATTCAGTTCTGCCTGAAGCATTGAATTTTGTAGTTGTATCGCTAGGCCAACCGCCTGGGAAATCCTCACGGACTTTGCCGTCTGGGTCGCTGAAGTTCTTCATCAATATCTCTGTACCGTAGTAAATGCTTGGGATACCGCGGGTGGTCATTAAAAAGGCGATGCCTTGTTTCCATTTTCGGATGTCTTCCCCAGCCATGCTGTAAAAGCGGCTTAGGTCATGATTGTCCAAGAAGGTGACATTGCTTTCAGGGTCGCGCTTCATATAATCTTTGGCCAACGTGTAGTATATACGCGACGCTCCTTCTGTCCAACCAAAATCCTTTTGCAGGGCTTCGTTGATGGCGTAATACAACTGAAAATCAGTTAAGCCATGTACCGAAGAGGCGAACTTTTTGTTCATGATTGTCCCGCCGTTGAAGTAGGCTTGCGTAGCTGCTCCATGTACCCAAGTCTCTCCAAAAATATGGATGTTGGGATATTCGTAACGGATGTAGCTAGCCCACCATTCTAGAAAATCTGGGTCGCTGTAAGCGTAAGTATCCATGCGAAGAGCATCTACTCCAGCAGTTTCTATCCACCAAATATCGTTTTGTAACAACCAATTGGCCACATGCGGGTCTTGTTGGTTCAAGTCGGGCATGTGGTGGTCGAACCAACCGTTCAGCATAATGTCTTTATCCCGCTTACTGGCGTAGGGGTCAAATAGGGTAGGGGCGCGGTAGCTGGTGCGCTGAAAAGTATCTTGTTGATGTACCCAGTCGTCGCAAGGCAAATCTTCTATTATCCAATGTTTGTCGCCCACATGGTTATGTACAACATCCATCACCAATTTCATATCACGCTTTTGCAGTTCGTCACCTAAGCGTATGAATTGCTCGTTGGTGCCTAATCGGGCATCTATCTTGTACTTATCGGTAGCTGCATAGCCGTGATAGCTTTCTAGCGGTTCATCGTTCTCAATGGCTGGATTCAGCCATAGGGCAGTAGCACCAACTTCTTCTAAATAATCTAACTTATCTAATATTCCTTTCAGATCACCGCCGTGGCGGTAGAACATGCTATCGCGCTGTAGGGTAGCTTCGTTCATGCCTGCTACTATATCATTTGCGGTATCGCCATTAGCGAAGCGGTCGGGCATAATGAGGTAGATAAGATCGCTTGGTGTTAAGCCTACTATTCTATTAGTATCATTTACACGAGGTAGAATAGGGTAGTTGTATACCTTCGATGTGTCATTTTTAGTGAAGTATAATTGTACGGTATCAGCTTGTACCATAGTAACTCTGCAATGCAGCGCAATGTACTGTGAGTTGGTGAAATAGCTCACAGAGTCGATAAGAAAGGCAGGATTGCTGCTTGTAATATAGGTGTCTGTAAAGTCTTCCCCTTTTATCAATATCTCCAAATCTTCACGGTTCATACCTGCCCACCAATTGGGAGGTACTACTTGGTATAAAGTAATTGGAGCAGCATTTGGAGAGATGTAAACAGGTTTGTCCTCACACCCAAAAAAAACGATGAGGAATAGGGCCGATAACCAAATACTATTTCGCATTAGTAGCCCGAGTTTTGAACCATAGCAGGATTATTATCAACTTCTTGTTGCGGTATAGGGAACACCAATCGAGGGTCATCCCAACTAAAGTTACCTATGTTCGTTTCTATCGTCAACTTTCTACGCTTAACATCGTGAAAGCGGTCACCCTCATGTGCCAGCTCTATAGTACGCTCATAAACTATGGAATTTAGTAATGCCTCTAAGCCAGAGGAAGAATTATCTAATGCAATACCGGCACGTTGCTTAACTATATTTATATCATCCCTAACCACTGCATCGGCTGCGCCCAAGCGGGCATTACACTCCGCACGAGTAAGCAATACTTCTGGTAATCGTATGATGGCTATGTTCTGGTTGATATTGCTGTATTTCTTAGTGTAATAGTTACCATTGTTCCGTGTATACAATTCATCACTTCTAATGCTGCCTTGTAGTGAATCGGTTTGTATCAAGTCGATAAATGTAGGGCTCATACGATAGATAGGTGTTTGCAGTAGCGTAAAACGGAACTTGCCTACTATGTCGCCATTGCTATTGTCTTCTTGAATATTCACCATTTGGAAAATGACTTCGGGCGAAATATCATCTCCACCTAAGCGGTACATATCTAACAAAGGGGAATCAATTCTAAATACATTACTAGTTATGATAAGGTCAGCCTCATCTCTAGCTGCTTGATAATTCTGGCGCTCAAATTCAGCGCGCATTAAAAAGGCAGATGCTGCATATTGGTTTGCACGTGCACTTCTAGAAGTAGGAAGCAATAGTTTTGCTTCTGATAGGTCTTCAACCACTCTATCATACACCTCAGCAACTGTGCTACGCGCTGTTTCTTGCCCTTCTACGGCGCTACCAGGTGTTAATCTGATCGGGATACCCAAATGATTGGCGGCATTGCTGAAGCCATACGTTTGAGCAAAAAGACGTACTAATTCAAAATGCATAGTTCCTCTAATGAATAGGCACTCCCCACGTAACTGGCTAACTAGCATGGGGTCTTCCTCTTCAAAATTGGGAAGGTTCTCTAAAACCGTATTAGCTATATGAATGGCGCGGTAAGCTTCATTCCAGTAGTTACTGGCTTGACTGTTTAGCGGACTCATATTCCGCAGGCGCAATTGGTTAAGCGAGAAATCAGAAAGTGGGTCAGTACTGATATTATCTACCAGTATTTCGGTATAACTGATGAATCCACCGCCATATAAATTACCGCTTTGTATTTGGTTGAACGCCCCTGTGGTGGTTTTTTCCAAACCATCTAAGCTACCAACCGCAAGTTCTTCACGGAATTTGAATTCAGGTTCTATTTCCAAGAAGTCTTTACACGAAGTAGCTAACATCGCGCTTACTATAAGTATGTATATCGTATATCGTTGCATGTTCGTTCGCTTAAAATCCTACACTAAATCCTGCCATATAAGTACGCGCTTGTGGCGGAGCCAAATAGGTCACATTTTGCGTTATTGCTCCCGACCCGTCTCTATTCACCTCTGGGTCCCAGCCTGGGAACTGGGTGATCACGAATAGGTTCTGTCCTGAGATGTACACCTTGGCATAGCGCAGTTTCATTTTCTTTATCACCTTATCGGGTAGGTTATAGGATATGGTCAGATTTCGAAGCCTTAAGTACGATGCATCATAAAGATGTCGTGTGGTATTCAAGTCTTGATTTCGAGTGAGCGACAATCTAGGTACATCGGTTATATCCCCTTCTTCCTGCCATCTGTCCAGCACACGTTCCTCTTGGTTCCAACCAAAGGCCATGTTGCCATATAGACGCTTCCCTGCGTCATCGTATAGTTGATTACCCACCGAGAATACGAATAAGAAGCTTACCTCTAATCCCTTGAAGGAGATAGTATTGGTAATACCTCCAAAAAATTTAGGATAAGGCTGGCCAACTGGTTTACGGAAAGCCACCGTGTTATTTGCATCAGCAATAACTTTGTTTCCTGAAGCTTCGTTGCTGATGGTGTACAGGGTAGATCCG
>CAYGTK010000146.1:0-10835 GCA_964352775.1 uncultured Chitinophagaceae bacterium | reverse complement strand
ATGTCTTGTTGTATCTCTTCCTGTAAGTCGGGGTTAAGGTCGGGTAAGTTGGTTTGCAGGTTCTGGGCGTTTTTCATATCATGAGCTACCCCGGCAGATAATTCGCCAATAGTTGCTAAGCGCTCACGCTGCATTAACAACTTCTTTAGCTGCTCTAGTTGCTCTTTTAGTTCCTCGTTAGTCATCGCCCTGTGTTGGCTGCTGTTGTAAAGGTAATGTTATCATAAATTCAGTGAATTCGTTCACTTTACTATCTACATCAATAGAACCGCCGTGGCCCTTTACGATAATATCAAAACTTAACGACAAGCCCAAACCTGTTCCCTCACCAGTAGGCTTAGTGGTAAAAAAGGGTTCAAATATCTTTTCCAGATCTGGCTTGGCTATACCTGTTCCATTATCGCAGATAGTTAATACAGCCTTATCTACTTCCTTTTTAGTAGTGAATATCACTTTCGGTTCTATAGCCTCATTTTGCATTTTGTGCTTATACGCAGCATAAAATGCATTGTTGGCTATGTTAAGCAGCACCCTACTTACATCTTGCTTAATAAGGCTCATTTCACCTAGGTTGTCGTCAAATCGTTTTTCTATAACGACTTGTACATCCTTATTCTTACCTCTTGCCCCTCGATAGGCAAAACTTATGCTTTCTTCAAATAGCTCATTGATATTTACACTCTCCGTTTCAGCATTCTCTTTTCGCGAGTGCATTAACATGTTCTTCACAATATTGTCAGCACGTTTACCGTGTTCGGCTATCTTTTTGCAGTTGCTTTCTATATCTGTTAATATCTCTTCTACCTCTTCTATTTTGGCTTTGTCATCTAAGCTGTCATCAGTAAGTATCTCGTCCTTTATTTCCTCTATCAACTCCACACTAAGTTCTGAGAAGTTGTTTACGAAATTCAAAGGGTTCTTTATTTCGTGAGCTATACCCGCTGTTAATTGACCTAGCGAGGCTAACTTTTGTTGCGCTACCATTTTATCTTGAGCGGCTTTCAAGTCAACCAGGCTTTTCTCCAATTCTTGAGTTCTTTCTTTCACTAAACTAGCAAGCTTTTCTTTCTCCTTACGTAATTCGCGAGAACGGAAAGCCAGTATACCCCATACTATTAACACTAGGGCTACTACATAAAATATATAAGCACCCACAGTGCGATATATAGGGGTAAGTATGGTAAATGCGTAGCTGGCTTGTTCACCTACATTACCATACACATCTCGTGAGCGTACTCGGAAAACAAAATTTCCTTCGGGTAAGTTGGTATAGTCCTTTCTAGTCTCCTCTGTCCATTCCGACCAGACTTTATCAGATCCATCAAGAGTGAATTGGTATTGTGTAGCCCCTTGGCGCTCATAACTTGGGCTTGTAAACTCAAAACGAATCGCATTTTGACGATACGGTAAGCGCGGCCCACCCATTGTGCTCATGGTGGCTATGGCACCATCTAACAGCAGGCTATCGGTGGCCGTTAGTTTTACTTGTGTAAGTAGTGTAGGGAAATCGTCGTGTTTACTGGGTTCAATAGTTTTATTGTACTGCACCAAACTTTCAGCTCCGCAAAGCCAAATGTATTTACCAGCGGGGTCGTTATAGATGCGGCTGATATTGGGGTCGGGGATACGATTCAAAGGTTTCTTATCAAAAACAAAATACCCCTTATCCGTAGGGCGAGCAATGCCTTTACCCTCTTTAGTAACCATGTATATCTTACTCTGCCCATTTGGCGTGTAGATGCTACTGGTATTATCCGTTAGCAAACTCTGAACGTGAAGATCGTTAGATGCTTTATCCGTACCAAAAAGGTTGGCTGGTTCAAAATTTTTATTTCCTGTGTATTTATAAAGGCCCTTTTCTGTAGCGAATATCATATCGCGCTCCAATAGATACATGCGAATGTTCCGCTCGTTAGGCAATCCATTGGTGGCTGTGTAAGGGCGCAGCGCGGGTAGTTCCTCCAACGAAATATCAGCCGGGGCTTGAATTACGCCTTGAAATGCAGTTGCTATCCATAAATAGTCAGGCCCTTCAATAATAGACGTAATGGGGTAGTCAAAACTCTCTGCCTTTCCTATTTCACGCCATGTACCATTTGCATATTTCAAAAGGGCGATACCATTCGTTAAACCTAGCCAAACCCTATTGCTACCGGGTTGCTGATAGATAACATTCACATTGCCATCGTACAATAGTTGCAGGTCCATGCTGTCGTCAATTGTAAAAAGTCCTGCGCTGGTGGCTATAAGCATTTGACCGAATACTTCTTCCAGATCTTTACAATCTACTGCTAGGTCAGGGTATTCCTTAAAGCTAGCATGGTAGTTCCTTTCCCGATCATTGAATTCTGACTTTTCAGGCAGTTCCATTTCAAATAGACCTTGCGAAGTACCTACGAATATGTTGCCATTGTGACGAACTACATCGTGTATCTCACCACGTAAGCCTACCTCCTCCGTAAAATAAGTGAAGGGCGAAAACACCTCTACCCTACTCACCCCGCTACTAGTGGCTAGCCACAGTCCATTCTGCTGGTCGAGCACCGCATCGCGCACGGTGTTGTCTTGAAGGTCGCTGGCTCGGTTAACTATGTTTAACAGCTCCCCATCTTTATTGATCAATACCACTCCACCACGAAGCGTACCAATGGCATATATTCCATTGGTTAGCTTAGCACCACCACTTATCTGATTATCGGTCAAGTAATCGTCTATCTCAGACATGAATAGGCGGATACGCTCTCCATCAAATCGGTAAAGGCCACGGCTTCTAGTACCTATCAGTACTTCGTTATCGCCCATTTCTTCCATCATGTAGATGCGCTCGTTCGCAAATTCGCGACCACCTTTCACCATTTTGAAATCCCCATCCACTAATCGTAACAAACCAGTTCCACGCTGATTTACGAATAGATTTCCATTGGAATAAAAGCCTGGCTGTTGCAGCAGTGGCTCTTCAAAAGACCAAACCTTAAAGCTTTTATCAGCATTGTATCGGAATACCTTATCTATAGTAATGAAGTATACCCCATCAGGCGTAGCAAAGGTTTGCCACACATCAGTAAACACTCTATGTTCTTTAGCTAAACCTTCAGAAAGGTCTACGAAATGAGTGCGGCCAATTGAATCAATAGCTAAGTAGCCAAATTCACCTTGGGCACCTACATACATCTTACCGCTTTCATCAGCACTTAATGAACGTACCGCCGAGCCTTTCATAGTGCGTATCAACTCCCACTGGCGGCCGTTATACTCTAATACTCCATGATTATTGGCCACATAAATAAAGTCGCGAGCATCGCAAGTGATCGCATAGTTCTGCGGATGAGCGTTGTATTCTTTATTGCTGAAATTGTTAATATAGGGTAAACCCAAAGGGGGTATCAACTGCGCCTGTACTTCTGCGCAAAAGCAAAGTAGAGATATGAGCAGCAGTATATACCTCAGTCTACTCAATTGTCAATAAGGCTTTTCATATCCAATGTACTGATGATGAGTTCACCATTATTCTCGGTACTTACTACATAGGGATGTACTTCACTAAGGTTGTATTCCTTTCCATCTTTAGACACGAAACTACCTGCCCATTGCTTATCGGTAGAGAAGCCCAATTGCTCACCCCATACTAGTTCTTTTTCTTCTGTACTCTTCTTACTGCTGCTACCTCTTGTTATAGTATAGGCTATGTGGAAGGTAAGCTTACCACCTAGCCCCGCTTGATTACTGTATGTACTTACTGTGTAGCACTTTCCATTGCTAGACTTTAAGTAGGTCCAAGCTTTATCTTTTTCCCCTGAGCTTTTATCCACCACAAGTTTAACAGAGCTAGGAACAACTGTCCACCCCTTATGATCGGGAACACAATATTTCTTTTCAATATCACTATCACCAGCAAACTGAACTTTGATACCCGTTTCCTCTTTCTTCGATTCGCGGGTATCTTCCTTAGTAGTGGTGGTATATTTGAACGTACCCAATACTCTAGGAACAAATACCATTCTTAATGGCAAGCTTACTTCTATCTTTTCTTTCTTCAGTTCTACTACAAATTCTAGCATATAGCCTTTGGCTACTTTCAAAACACCGCCGCTTACATCCTCTGCTCTGCTGAGTAATTCATCCTTACTTATTTTGAAGTAAAGGCGCTTTTTAGAGGCGTCCATTGGCTTGTGCGCTACAGTTTCTCCCTGATGGCCTAACAACTGGGCCGAACTATTAAGGTCTTTGCCAAGTAGCAATATGTCAATAGCTGCTTCCCCTTCTTTTTCCATAAAGAAGTTGATGTTATCCAAACTTATAGTAGGCACCTTCTTCTCCATATCTAGGTAGGCGGTCATTTGCCTAAGCTGGGCAATATCATTCTTAGTAAAGGGGCCATCTTTAGTAAGCAATGGAGAAAGCTGCTCCCAAACAGCGTTGTGCTGTGTTGCTTGCTTAAATTTCAGATCGGAAACTTCTTTGTCAGTGTACCTTAATGCGGATAAATGATACAATGAAATAGCATTGGCTACCACTTGCCCATAGTAGTTATAATTGAAAACCAATTGCGGACTGGCATTATCTATTTTCTCGTTCAGTGTGGTTCTCCAGTGACCAATATCATCCATTACAGTTTTACCGTAAGACGAACCAATGGTAAGCACCCACAAAATGATGATGGCTAAATTTCTGATAACGGTAGACTTGAGCATATAGATGAAATGAACTCTAAAGATAAAGTTTACCGCAAAAGGTAAAGGGCATTATACCCAGTAATTATAAAGGCACACTTGTGGATTAATGCCCAGTTAGGCCCATTGAGTAGTATCAGGCTGAAAACTAAGGATGGGCACCTTGCTTTCACTTATCAATTTGCGAGCGCTACTGCCAATGAACATATCATTCAATCGGCCTTCTTGGCGGGTCATTATTAAAACCAGGTCAGCATCTATTTTCTGTGAATACTCCATCACTGCCGTAGCTACACTCTCGTAACGTAGGGTTTTCACTTTAACGGCTATTCCCTCTTCAGTTATTCGGCTACCTACTTCTTTCAAGTCCACTTCTAAACGACCTACTCCACCGGTAAACTCCTCTAAATAGGTAGACACAGATACCAAGTGTATTTCGCTACCAAACACCTTGGCTATCTTAATTGCCGCATCTACTTTCTGCTTGGTTTCTTTAGTCGTATCAAGCGGAAGTACCAGCTTCTTAAAGTCAGGTTTATCTTGTTCTCGACTTATGGTTATTACTGGGCATGCTGCAAACTGAACAGTTCGAGATGCGTTTGTACCTAGCACAGATCTACTGATGCTTTTTGCACCCTGAGTACCCATTACTACTAAGTCTACCTTACTATCGCGTACATACTTACGAATGCGTGAATACACCTTACCCTTCTGTAATTCCACCCTTATGGGAATTCCCCACAGGTCAATATTCTGATTCTTTAGCTCCGTCAATTTTTTGTCAACTGCTTCTTGCACTAGTTTATCAAGATCGATAACTGCATTCAACTCTACATTTTGCTCGTAGGTTTCCATTACGTGCAGTAACACTATCTCTGCATCGCTATGCTTGGCTATTTTTGCCGCGTAATGAAGAGCGCTGAGTGAAAGGGTAGAAAAATCAGTAGGTACTAATATCTTTTTAAGATCGAATTTGATGGACATGACTTGCCTTGGCGGGTTGATAATTTGGCTGCAAAGATAATTCTTCGCTATTCAATATGCACGCTTTTGTTTATTAGGAGAAACAAAATTTATTACCAGCAGCAGCAATTGAGTGGTATTCCTTTCACTTTTCAGTAGTATTGTATATATGGCTTCCACCCAAAGGGCAAAGCAACTACAAGGGCTGACATTACTTTTACTTTCATTTGTACCACTTCTAGGTTACGACCTGTCATACATCCCCCTATTTAATAAACTACTTTCCACTAACGGGGTACTATTCGTAGTGCTGAACATAGCCTTTTATATTTCTGCTCTTTTCCTTTTATTTTATGCATTAGGGCCTACAAAGCTGGGATTGATAAAAAGAAAACGTAGTGCTGTAAAAATGGCTTTCGTATTAGTTGGGCTAGGTTATATTACTCTGTTGTTTCCAGGCATATATGCTGATAGAACCTTACTATTCCAAAGCTACTGGCTTACCGTGTGGGTGTATCTTTCACTTGCTGTAGCGGTCTTGGTCGTTCTACTGTTATATAGTGTGGTAAAGGGTTTTCGTATAAGAGATAAAAGCAACCTTGTTTTACTAGTTACAGTCACCATACTAAGCCTTATAGTTGCTGAATATGTAGTCTTCAAAATGAGTCCGTATATATCGGAATATGAGCGAGATGGTGGTCATTTATTGCCGATGAGTTTTACCAGTTCAGCTACAGAACGCCATATGGTATACCAACCATTTGAAGAAGTAGTAAAGGCGAACTCTGAATTTAACTATACGCACACTACCAACTCAGTGGGCTTAATGGACATTGAACCCACAGAAATAAAAACAGAACAAAAGCGCATACTCTGCTTAGGCGACTCATTTACCGAAGGTATGGGGGTTGAGCCCGACTATAGCTGGGTAAAGGCCATGATGCGAAAGCTAAATCAACAAGGCAAAAACGTATTTGCCTATAATGCTGGAATTGCTGATTCTGACCCGATATATCAAATAGCCTTAGCTGAAGACATTTTGCTAGAAAGTATTAAGCCAGACTTAGTGATAATGATGGTGAACTCATCTGACATTCACAATATTATCGATCGCGGTGGAAGTGAACGCTTTTCGGAAGAAGAAATGGCAAAGAGTTCGTTCAGCATTTTTGGAGCCATTCAAGAAGTCAGTTACATTGTTAGACACTTAACCATTACTATTGGGGGCTTGAACTTAGCGCCTAAACAACAAAGGACTCTAGTAGCAGAACAGATACTTAGAAAAGAGATAGGTGCATTTGAAAAACACCTTAAAACAAAGCAAATACCATTTGCACTAATAGTTCATCCAGTAGAAATAGAGATAAATAACAATGCTTTTGTTTGGAGCGACTGGAAGGTAATATTGAAGCAGCATAAATACGCGCTATCGCTACTCGACAGGTATGATAAGGATGGCTTTATAACCTCACAAAATGCCAGTGAATACTACTACCCCTTAGATAGGCATCACAACAAAGCTGGCTACGAATTGATGGGACGAACTGTAGCTGATTGGCTACTAGAACAGGAAATAACACCACTGTAATAGCTACAAATTAAAAGCACCCCAAGACCTCTCTTGGGGTGCTGTAGCCGCGAATAGTGCCGCGGCATCTTCAACCAACAACCATCAACCCATGATGATATTCTTAAGCCGGTAGGCTAAAATAGAAGGTAGTACCCACCTCTTTTTCACCTTCGACCCATACCTTTCCGCCGTGGCGGTTTATTACTCGTTGTATTATCGTTAAGCCCATACCACCTGCTCGGTCGGTACTATCTTTTGATAGCTTATGGGCCATAAATATCTTTTCCTTCTCTTCAGCACTTAAACCCACACCGTTGTCTTTAATAAAGTGTGCCTTGTGTTCTTCACTATAGCCTATCTGTATTATTGGGCGATTCTTAACCCTTGAGAACTTGATAGCATTAGCAAATAGGTTTATCAACACCTGCTTTAGCATCGATCTATCGCCACTCATTGCAGGGATAGCTCTGTTCATTACCACCTCTAGCTCGCCCCTGCGCATTTGATATTGTAATAGCACTTGCTCAATAGTTTCTTCCCAAAGCTCTTGGGTATCTACAGTTACCTTATTTAGCTCTTTCTTATCGCCTTGAGCCAGCTGTAGTAGTTCATCTATCAACTCGCTCATCTCTTCCGTGGAGTTGATGATGCGATTTAGCAGATCGCTTGATGATTCATCTAACAAATGCCCGCTATGTACCTTTATCATGTGCGCAAATATCTGCACGCTGCGCACTGGTGTGCGAAGATCGTGAGATACTGATGCATTGAATGAGCTTAGCTCCTTGATAGTATTTTTCAATACTTTCGACCGCTCCTCAACTTTACCTTCTAGTAGTTTATCAACTTTGCCCAATTGCTTTTCAAGCATTAAACGTTGATGCGTTTGAGCAAATATTTCTGCTACGCTGCGTAGCAAGTCTACTTCCCAACCTTTATACACTCGGCGGCCATCGTTAAACACACCAAGATTTCCGAACTGCTTATTTCCAATGCTCAACATTAGGCACATACCTGATGCTATACCTTGCTCACGTAAATGTGCGGGTATCAATTTATCATTAAGCGGTAAACATTCAGGCCTAGACGACTCCAAAGTAGTTGAGTCATTCGTCATCAGTTCTTTTGCATTTAACTGAAGCCCGCTGCGGGCAAACAATCCTAATGTTTTACGCTCAGGGCTTACTTGGCGAATATACACTAACCCAGCTCCGAACATTTCGCCTAATCGACTTGCTACTTCTTTTGCAAAAACAGTAATATCAGTAACATTACTTGCTGCTTTGGTTATGTGTAGTAGGCACTGCTGCCCCTGCCCTTGCTTAGAGGGTGTTGGTGTTTCACCTATTTGTATAGGGCCAGTAATAATGTCAGCCTCTGGTACACGGAAGGCATTCCATTCTACCAACTGCTTCTCTCCCTTTCCGTTTACTATATTGAATTTTAACGGACAAGGAAGTGGAGCGTCTTTTAATGATCGAATATCATCTTCAAATTGCTGCTGCTCTTCTTCTACTACCATTTCCTTTAATGATAGCTCTTTAAGATCCTCAGTAGTATAACCACTTAGTTGTTCCCATCCAGTACTTGGCAGACTCACATACCCATACTTACCTACAGTTAATAAGGCCCAATTTTCTTGAGCGGCTACTTCTGCTGGTGCTAATGGCGGTACGTTTATAAGTCTATTCATGTAGGGTGGTATTCAATGATGCAAATGTGGGTTGATATTTTAAACTTAGGCTGACGTGAAAAACCTAAATTTATGTGTGGGTAGTTTCACCTATTAGGATAGGCTTAAAGTGTATAGTTCACACTTTTATAGTTAGCCTAATATTCTCAATAAGGTTTTATCTATTTCTTGGGCCAATCTGCTTACTGGTATGTAATCGGTTGCTCCTGAACGCTTTAACGATGCTATTAAATGCGGATCTTCATAAGTGTCTATCGCAAGTATAGGAATACTGGGTAGGATGGCCCTTAGTTGTTCCAATTGTTCGCGATTGCTCGTTTTAAGATCACTTAGCTCAGCAATAACAAGGCTTACATCGTCGGTCAGTATCGAGTGCTCGCTATTTTCTATTATTTCGTCAGGAGAAACAAAATGCAGATCTAGTGCCATCCGCTCTGGTACAATGCCTTTTACAGCTCTGCTGAGTGCCCGCGAATGCCCCAGTATTATTACTTTTTGCCCCATTTTACTTTCATCCACACCAAATGTAGGTTATAGAGGTAGTGCATATATGGGCTATACTGCCTAAATGTGAGCTAGGTAATTTTACCTATATGCTCTTGAAGAGCTTATTTTCTAAGGCGTACTTTACTAGGCCAGCTGCATTTCTTGCACCTGTTTTTTCTAGTAGATTACGGCGGTGGGCATCTACTGTGCGCACGCTAATGAAGAGTAATTCGGCTATTTCTTGGTTGGTATGTTCTTTCACTATTAGGTCTAACACTTCCAGCTCACGTTCAGTGAGTGGTATTTCGGTCTCTTTCTTCTCCTTTTTGGTTCTTCCCTGAACAAGGTCTAACATAATAGCTCGGGTGGCATCTTCACTGAAGTAATATTTTCCCTGTACAATGTTCCCTAAAGCTTCCAGTAATTCATCTTTCCCTGAATTCTTTAAAAGGTACCCCTTAGCCCCAGCATTTAGCAATGCCTTGATGTGCTCATCCTCGCTCATCATGGTAAGTATAAGCACCTTTACCTTGGGAAACTGTTCTGAAATGGCCATGGTGGTTTCCAAACCATCCATTACGGGCATGTTAATATCAAGAATTACCACATCTACAGCAAGCTTGGTGAGTAGCTCTAACACTTGCTGACCATTTTCCGCCTCTCCTACTATTTTGTAGTCGCCCTCATCATCGAGCAATGAGCGCATACCATCACGAACTATCTTATGATCGTCGGCTAATAGTATGTTTGTGGGTTGGTTCAAATCTTTATGCTTAATGGCTATTCTTGTTCTACTAAGGGTAGTTCTATTAAAATTATTGTTCCTTTATTAGGCTTACTTTCTACATTAATAGTGCCCAATAAACTATAAACACGGCTTTCCATATTTTTCAATCCTATGCCACGTTCCTCTCCTCTTAATCCCTCCACGTTATAACCTTTCCCGTTATCCTCAAAGGTATACAAGATATTGCTATCATGCCTCATTATTTGTATATAAATTTTATTTGCCTCCGCATGTTTTAAGGTATTGTTCAATGCCTCTTGGGTTATGCGGTACAAATTCAAAGCTATGGCGGCCGAAAGGTTGGTTCGCTCCAAATTATGATAGAACACTATTTTGCCATCGTAACTCTGCTGAGCTTGCTTTACTAATGCTTCTATTGACAAACCCAAACCAAAATCGCGAACAGTTTTTGGCATTAGGTTATGTGAAATATTGCGGCTTTCTTCAATAGCTGTAGTAAGTAGCGATAGGCCCGTTTCAAATTGCGTTTTACGTCTATCGTCCAAACTATCAATATGAGGCAATACCGCATTAAAATTCAAACTTGCTGCTGATAGATTCTGCCCAAGGCCATCGTGCAGATCTTGAGCCACGCGCTGGCGCTCTTTATCCTCTCCTTCAATAAACGAGCTTAGTATTTTACGTTCAGCTTGTTTACGTTCTGTT
>CAYGTK010000145.1:0-10879 GCA_964352775.1 uncultured Chitinophagaceae bacterium | reverse complement strand
AGTTATTATAATCTAAATTATACTTGTTAGCGCTAATTTCGCAGGCCTAGAATTCATAAAATAGTCAAGAATAAATGACTTTGGATAAATAGGAACATTCTTACCATCGAGAAAATCAACAGCACCTCCACCAGTAATAACTATGACACGTGGTATTTTTACTTTTTCCATAAAATCTATGTTTCTTTCTTTCCAAGAATTGACCAAGCCCTCTAAAACAGTTCTATGGATTATTAGGTAGTCAAAAGTCAGATCAAGCTCTTTAAGATTCTGATAATCAACATGTTCAGCGGTGGATCCGTCTGTGGCATTGTGCCAAACGTAATCATCTTCTGTCCGATTTAGTTTGTGCCTTTTTTCTATAAAGTTGGTCTGAGCATTAATAGACAACATACCTTCCCTATCCTGCTCAAAATAAACTTTGAGCAAGTTATGCTGCTTTTCATCCATAACCTGAGTACTTAGCTGCTTGCAGCTATCTGGAGAATCCATTCCTAAATGAGTGGAAACAAAAATACCCGCTGCCCAGAGTAGATCAAACTTGGTTAAAACGCCATCACAATCTGTACTATTTTCAGCAAATTTTCTAAAACCAGCATTATCCTTAAACTCAGCACTGTTTTTCCAATTGTCCACTTTTCCCAAAGAAACCTCGGAAACTCGTTCATCTATAATAAGCACTTTGGTTAGTACCGCATCCATGATTTCAAAGGGCAGGAATGGTTGTGGTTTCCCTAAAACTATTGAATTTAAATAGTCAAAATCTGGATTGTTCTTGTCTAATAGCTCATAGAAGTTGTCCTTAAAGAACTTTCTGGAGGACGACACCTCAGCATCGCTGTCCCTCAAAGCTCTAAATAATCCTGAATGACGATCAAACAAAGCTAGTATGTCTTTCCCCTTTACGTTGTTAATAAAGTCGTCTATATTCAAGTCACCTTTCCTGTTCTTGAAATAGGTTCCTAAGTCAAAACCTTCATATTGACCTGATAAGGACAACCATTCTTTTGTAGGTGAATCGTGTCTTCTTTCGTCCCAAAATAATGCTAGATGGGCTTTTCTATCACCAAGTTTGTGTTTGAGCCAATTTCTCCAACAAGCTTTGATAAGATTGCCGTCCGAAGACAATTCTTCAAGGGCTATGAAGCAATAATTGAATAGCTGAGCAATCACTTTATCATCATCACATAGATTTACTAAAAGGAGCCTGTGAGGAAGCGCATGTCTAAAAGAAAGGATTGTCTCAATATTGCAGCTTTTACAATCAATTATTGCAAACTTGTAAGTGAACCCCGATTCCGGGTTAAACTCATCCAAGGAAGGAATGATCCGTATACCATCATTTGTTAAGTCGGGCAGACTAAGTGATTCTCCAACTACAAGAACCTCATATGGTTTATTCAATTTGAAATCATATTGGAGAGTTCCGAGGTGGGATTTACTGACCTTAAGTCTATTTCCTTGTTTCAAATCATCTGCTTTTTCTGGGGGTAACCCGTTCAACAGTGAATATGATATTTTCATATCCTGTATTCCCAGACCCGTTTTAGAATGAATTGGCGTGTTTACTCTTTCTTTCTGATCGACAATTAAATCATCTGTTGCCAGAGATATACTATCGGTAATTTGAAGTTTTAAGCTTGACACATCCTCTTTATCAGGAGATATTAGTAGAATTATTTCTACCGGCTTGTCTTTATGTAAATTGGGTGTATAGGCGTGTTTAGCTGTATTTCTAATTACATTTTCTAAAACACTATAAACGGTATGTTTTCCGAGCACACCGGGTAGAATTACCATTAAGTCTTTGCATGATAGCGTGCGCTTTTGGTAAAATCTAGAATCATTCAAACTAATGGTCTTTCTTAGATATGGAATACTTAGAGAATCATATGTCGGATTATCTTGCCCAGGTAGCCAGTAAAATGCCTTTTGCTCTAAATAACCTCTAGGTACATGACTTAACCCTGGCAATGTATAGGGTAAGGTGGTGGCTACTTCTTGGAAGGTTGTCAGATCTTTATGAATCAAAGTTCTAATGACAAGTTGATTGGCAAATAGACCATAATCTTCAACACTATTTACCTGGTTATTGTCAATTACATTGGGGTACTTAATTCCTTCATTGGCAGCAATGTTGTCCATTAACAATGTGTTTTCAATGAAAGGCAAAATAATATCGCCATACAGATTAAATGGAAGAAGAACCTGTCTACTATTAGATAGGGCCGCTACAAATTCGCTTCTCTCATCCTTATATCTCTCTAACTGATCTCGCATACAAATGACTGCATACAAGATTTTTCTTTGTCGATCCTGGTATATACTTTCTGATGAGTGACCTAATCTTTGTAGAATTCTCCTGAATGTCGTTCTATGCGAGACATGTGAACCAATATGATGTGCAAAATTTCTATTAATAATTTGAGCTACCGAAGCTCTGGATATTGCGGTTTCTAGATTGTCTACAAGATTGTTTCTTTCATCTACGGGTATAAAAACACCCTGAATAGCTATAATATCGGTATCATTTTCAGCTAATTGAAACACGGCAAAAATATCAAACCGTTTTTTGATTGCTGCATCAATAACATTGGCACGAACACCCCTTAAACTTTCAATTTTAGCTCCTAGTACCCAACGGTCTCTATCGCTATCCTTACTACTCACACGCTCGAATATTAATCCTATCTTGTTCTTACTGTTCTTTATATAGCTTAGACTCAACTCATCTATCCATTCACTTAAGCCAGATTTGTTAACCTCTTGGATATCTTTCTCAAATCTGTCCAAATTACCGCGACTTTTTAAGAACTCTGACCCTAACTTCTCTAAGATCTGAACAAATGCTACGCCAATATTTTCTTCCTGATTATCTCCAATAAAAGATGAAAGAAAATTACTCACATTAGTTTCCAGGACTTGGGCTTTAATGTGCTCTTCACAATTTCTATACGAAAGAAAGTCAGTGAACGAGGGGTTAATCCATTTAAACCTATCAATGTGAACGGAAAAGTTATCTGGTGTAATAACATTGGCAGCCCAAGCCAGAATTGTTAATGACTCTGAACTGTGAAAAGGAAAAATTCTTCGTAGGTCCTCCGGGGCACTATCATTAAGAATCTTTAAAAGCTCATAACTACTAGAAGGGATTTTGCCTAAATCACTTCCCCATTTTTTCTTAAGCTCAAATAAGTGCTGAAGCCGATGAAGAAAGAAAACCCTGGCTACGTCCAAAACATCTTCTCCGCCCAACACATAATCACCCTCTCCAAGACGGTCATCGAGTTGTCTAGAATAAAACAATATTGCCTTTTTAATTTCATTAGGAGTAACATTAAGGTTCTCTTCTAATTCAAGCAAACTCTTGTCCACTAAAATCCTAGCATTATGTTTCATACTTATTTATTTTATAGGCATGTAAGTGGAGGTTTAAATACTAATCTTAATTATTCCATGCCGTCTTCTTAACCCCGTATCTAATAGGTAGATCGGTTAACAATCCGAGTAATCCGATTACTATTATTACAGACATAATCGAACCATACTCGCCAATGTCTCTGAAATCTAATATCATGTAGCCTAAGCCAGAGGAAACCCCTAGCATTTCAGCTGGTACTAACACGATCCAAGCTACACCAAGGGCCAACTGAAGTCCTGTTAAAATGTGTGGCAAAGAGGATGGGAACACTATATATATCACTATTTGCCAATTCTTAGCGCCCTGGGTCTTAGCAAATTCTATCCACTTTGCATCAGCCGCATGCACTCCAGCTGCAGTATTCAAAATTATTGGCCAGATAGCAGCAATGGTTAAGAGAAAATAAACAGGGCCTGATCCTATACCAAATAGAATTATGGCCACTGGTGTCCATGATAACGGAGATATCATTCTCAAAAACTGAAATGGGACATAGGTGACTTTACCAGCTACTGTAGAAAACCCAATTAAAATACCCACGGGAATGCCAAGTAATGTGGCTAGAGCTAAACTACCAATTAATCTTTTCATGGTCTCCCAAAGACCCTCCCAAAAACGTATTTGCGTCAAAAGTTTTCCGAAACCCTCAATAGTTTTTGATGGGGAAAAGCGATTTAAGCTTTCGTTTCCCAAATAGGTAAACACCCACCAAAGTAATAAGCTTATAATAACTCCAATTGCATAGAAAGCGTATTTCTTTCCTTTACGAGAGAGACTACCCGTAAAGGTTTTAGGGTTATCGGGTTTATTATTTAATGAGGATTTCATACTTTTCATTTCGGGTAAACTCGTCAAGCCCATCCATTAATCCGAATGCCTTTTTGCCTCCAACCATTTTGTATGCGTTTTTGGCTAAGTCATAGGCCACAACGTCATCCGCAATTTGCTTACCTGTTAGATTTCTTAAGTTGGCAGGGAGGGATACGGATTCGTCAACAACCATTCTCTTCATTAAATCGATGGTAGTTTCAAACGCTGAAGAAAATGGATATGGGTTAAACTCAACTCTCGAAACTTCCCAATCTGTGTGCATGATTGCTCCAGTTCCATTGGGGCCATAGGTTTCTAAGTCGTGTTTTAACAGCGCTCTTTTAATTATTGCTTTAGGCATTGGGAAGTACCCTCCGCCATCGCTTCCTAAGATTTCAGATAACTCTTCTTTATTTTCATGACTCCATAGGCTTGCTTTATAGATAGCATTAGTGATGTTTTGTGCCCATTCGGAGTCCATGTTCAAGGTCTCTTCCAGCAATACTGATTGACAGCAGGGGTGATGTAACCATACATCTCCTGACAATTTCACCAGCTTTGCCTCCGCTTTCATTTCGGCTACAGCTCCAAACGGCTCGGAAACAGTACAACCAGCAATTGCTCCTGACCTTAGGGCTTCAGGCATATCTGGAGGAGGAACAACTCGAAATAATACTTCATTCCCTTTGACCTCACTTGCTTTTTTACCAACAATAGGGATTAAACCTGCATGTTTTAGAACATCCTGAAAGATTCCGGTGTGGGGTGCCCACCAAGTTGGGCAGCCAACAACTTTGCCAGCCAAATCTGCAATTGAGTTTAACCTCTTCGAAACTAGCATGGAAACAACATCGGTATGGTTATAGGCAATGGACTTTACAGGAATGTTCTGCCCATACCGCTGAAATATGACCTGTGGCAACAAAATATGTGTTAGTAAAATCTGCTTTGAGGTGAATGCCTCTAGCAATGCTGGCCATGAACGGATTAGTACAGGTTTTTCGGCCTTTACCTCAAACTCCTTAAAAAAGCCTTTTTCATAGGCTACTATCAACGGAACAGAATCAAGAATTGGTATGTATCCTGATGTAAGGATTGGTAAAGTTTTTGGACCAAAAAGATTACAACCCGGAAAGGTTGCAGCTGTAATTCCAGCGGCTGTCAACATGGACAGGTGTGTTATAGCCTTTCTTCGTGATATTTCATTTTTCATAGTCATAATTGCTTTATGGTGTTGAATAAACTTTCAGATAAACTAATTCTGAGTTTACTAAAATCATTTGATAATTTATCTCTTGGTCTCGGTAAATCTATTTCAATACTCGTAGAGATTCTTCCAGGTCTTGGAGTCAAGACTACTACATTATCGGCAAGAGTTATAGCCTCATCTATGTCATGTGTAATAAATACTATAGTCTTAGGCTTATCAGTCCAGATGTTAATGAGCTCCAATTGCATTTTAAGTCTGGTAAAGGAATCTAATGCCGCAAATGGTTCGTCCATGAGAATTATGTCAGGATCTTGAACTAGAACTCTTCCTAAAGCAACTCTTTGCGCCATACCTCCAGACAACTCATTAGGTTTACTGTACTGGGACCCCTCTAGCCCAATAAGATTTAGAATGTCAGTTACCTTTTGCCACGGAACAGGTTCATTTCGCAATTTAAAGCCAACTGCTAAATTGTCTCTGACGTTAAGCCAGGGTAGCAGGTTTGGTTGCTGGAATACCATTCCAACATTCTTACTAGGCACCAGCATTCTATCGCCCCCCCTTTTTATTGAACCACGGGTCGGCTTTTCAAGTCCGGCAAGAACACGAAGCAATGATGACTTTCCGCACCCGCTTTCGCCCACGATACAAACAAAAGATCCTTTTTTAATGGCGAACGATAGTGGCCCTAAAGCATGCACTTTGGACCCATTTTCAACCTTATAGTTTAATTCTAAATTTTCAATTTCTATCAAAACAGCACTTCTAAGTTTAACTGATTGTATCTACTATCTCAGGTAAATCATCAATAGTGACTCCATACAATTCATGATCAATAACCGCCTCCTCTTTAAGCGTACAGCTGACCGCTCCACCAGCTTCGGCTAGATATTCTTCAAGCATTTTGATTAGTCTTTTAATATCTCTAGGATACCCCTGAAGTGTAAAAATTATGAAGTGCCCCCTTTCTCCTTTGTCTACCTTAGCGGGCAACATTCCAGATTCCAACATTTTATCTATAAGTTCCTTATCAGATTTATCATAATCAAGTGCTAGGTGAAATTCAGTTTCCCTAAAACTTTCTCCCTTTTCTTCACTTAGCCTTCTTCTTGTCACTAGAAATGGAAACGGGACTGAGTTGTTATAGTCCTTGAATTCAATTTTCTTATCAATGGGTATAAATTCTCCTTCCAGATAACCAACAAATTCTTCCTCACTTACAATCGCAAGTAAGTTATCCCATGTCCATCTAAACCCATCTTTCCCTTTGAGCTTTAGGGTTAAATGTCTCTCAGGGTAAAATGCCTCATAGCCCTCGGGGCTGCCAGAAAAATCACTATTAACAAAGTGAAAATCTGAGATTAGCCTATTATACAGTTTCTCCGAAATACTCTTTCCATCAACATGAATATGGTAAATGCCTGGTTCTGTGTTTTCCTTATTGAAGTGCATGACTTGATAATTGTGTTCACTAATGTTTTTGTTTTTGGTTAGTAATGGTTAGTGATTCTTAAACCAACGGTTTAAACCCAAGCCAATCCTACCTTTAAGCAATAGCATGAACCATACTCAATGTTTTATTACTTTTGAAAATGGAGCTAATCCAAGTAGATAAAGATACGTTCATGCGACTGGTGGAGGAAACCGTACACCACATCATAGAGCAGATGCCCGATAAGGAGGATAAGTGGATCACTACAGAGGAAGCGATGACATTACTGAAGATAAAGAGTAAATCCACCCTCCAAAAGCTACGGGATGAAGGCCGTATCCGCTATACCCAGCCCGACCGTAAATACATCCTCTATGACCGCCACTCGCTATTGGTATTCCTAGACAAACACGCCCAAGAGCCCTTCGCATGAAAGAAGATTTAGAAGAGCGAGAATTCAAAAGGGGATTTAATCATGGCTATCTATTGAGTAGCGAACGCCCTGAACTCAAACTGCCTAAAGTGGATGCCGAAAAAATGGGTCCCTACTACCAAGGTTTTGATTTTGGGGTTAAGGAGCAGCTGTTGGAAAGAAAACGGGAACAGGTGAGAAAGGATTACGGTCTGGATAATGAAAAGTCAAAAGACAGAGGGCGTTCACGCTGAACGTTTCCGCTCTATCCTCTTAGTAAACAGCTTTTCCCAAAGGGTTTTGTTCCGCTCTTGAACTAACGCCTTCCTATACCTCCGAATTTGTTTTTCCTTTTCCTCTTTCAGTTCATTCAGTTCTTTACGGATGCCCTCCTCCCGCTCAAGCACTTGTTGTCTGAGCTCATTGAAGGACTTTTCCCACTTATTCTGTTTGTCTCGTTCATCTGTCAGTAACCGTTGACCCTGTTGCCGCTCTTGTTTCTCTTGCTCGAACAGTTCCTTGAACTGATCTCGCTGTACTTCCAAATTCTTTAAACGTTCATCCAGCACAGCTATCTGTACATTAGCTTCACTTGTTCGGGTGTTACCTGCTGTATACTTATCTGTTCCCTGCCCCGTTTCCTTGGGTGTATCCATGTTCATTCGGAATTGATCCCCATATACCCTAAGGAGTTCAGATGCATCTATTTTGGGCTGCTTCCCTTTTTCATCGCGTTCCACGGTAATGCCTTTGGACTTGATGTGGTCGTAAAAAGCTTTCCGGGATAGACCCACATGACGTGCTGCCTGACTGATCGAGAATTTCATGCTGGAGCTCCTGTATAGTCCTGTTTACTTCATTGCCATTTTATACAGGTAGGAATATGTTTACAAGCTCTTTTAAGCCTCAAAGCCCCCTGCCCTGTATAGTTCCTTGTATACTCTTGTCAATTCTGGCCTGTGGGGTTACGTATCTTGTATACGACTGCCAATACGTTACCTTAACACAGCGTGTTGTTTACTGACTGTAACCTCGGGTGGAAATGCTGTTATTTCAATGGCTTAAGCCTGTATAGCCCTGCCTAGGTCTTGGGGTGTAAACTGTATTGCATTGCCACCCTGCCCTGTTTCTGGTATACGTATAGCATCCGATTCCCTTTTCTTGGGAGTCTATACTCATTCGATAACTTACCAAGGAGGAGCACTAACCCGAAACGAGCACAAAAAAACCGCCATTGGCGTGGCGGTCTTTCTGAGCGGTAAACTTTAGTATTCTGTAGACAGGAATACCATAGCAACTATCGCTCCTTACCGCAAGCATTTTCTTTGTTTGCAAACCCTTTTCTGTGCCCGTTATTTGGGTGAGCTGAATAGCATGCAACATCTATCCCATATCCTGTTTCCCCATTCCATATTAGATGGAGCGAATAACAGCCGTTTTGGCAACGTCCCTTTAAGTCGGAGCAAGGCCATCGAGCCAGTTGACAAAGGCACCTATATTCTACCCCTTAAACAGAGTTTTATGAAGAACCGCCGTATTATGGACTCCACGGCTAGGCTTGTTGCTCTAATAAGCGGTTGGGCAGGGCAGGGTGGTCCTATCAAGACTACTCAAGGTATTCTGGCTAAGCATATGGGTAAGTCAGTACGTCAGGTGCAGCGGATGTTGAAGGATGCTTGGCGAGAAGGTTACCTCACTTATGCCTATACTAAGAACCGTATCGGGATGATAACGGGCATCTGTATCTACCTTCGCTTTGAACGCATTAGGAGATGTTCTAGAGCTATCGAAGACCGCAGAAAAGTGGCCACGACATCTATGGCGGACACTAATGGAAACAGATCATTAAATAGAAAGGATAGTGCGGTGGAGGACCGATTACGACAATTATCCATCGCAATGGGTTTGCCTTACCCTCCCGACAAATGAAAATAAAGCGAATTCATCCTACATAATTGACCTAACAGGCTTCGATAAGCTAGACTATGCTCCGAGCACAAGACCACTTTGCTAGTGAAAAGAGAAATAGATGAACATCAAGCAGGTTAAGGAACGATATACGCTCCAGGATATACTAGCCTCCTTGGGCTTTACACCTGATAAGCAGAAGAGCAGGGGGGCTGACCTCTGGTATGCTTCGCCCTTCCGACCTGATGAAAAAATACCTTCCTTTCATATCCATACAGCACATGACATCTGGAAAGATTTTGGAGGAGGGGAACCCTCTGGTGGTGATTTAATTGCATTTATGCAGCGTTGCTTGAAAGAACAGGGACGGTCCAATGGCATTTCAGACGTGCTGCAGTGGTTCCGTAGCTATTCCCCTAGGCAACATCGCCAAGCAGTGAGTGACCAAGCTCAGCAAGCTCCTTTGGGAAAAGCAGCGGGCTTTCGTTTATTATCTGACAAGCCCATTTTCAGCCAGCCTCTGTGGGATTATCTTGAAACCAGAGGGGTTTCAAGTAACGTGGCTAGGCAACACCTACGACAGATCTATTTTGAGCATGCTGTTAGTGGCAAGAAGATATATGGGCTAGGCATGCAGAATGAGAGTGGTGGTTTCGAGGTGCGTAACCCCTTGGGTTTTAAATGTGTGGTCGGCAAGAAGGATATATCACTCTGGAAGGCTAAGGCTTCTACCAGCAAAATCATAGAGATTTTTGAAGGTATGTTCGACAAATTGACCCTTTTATCGATTGCTAAGGAATATCAAGATCGCAGTGACTCACACGATAGTATGGTACTCCATTCAACCGCTTTGATAGAACGTGCGGTCCAAAGGATAAGGGCAGGGGGCTATGAACGGGTGATAGCTTGGCTGGATAATGACGTTGCTGGAAATGCTGCCCATGCCTTTCTTGAAAAAGAACTGAAAACCAAGGGGATAGCCCTTGTTAACATGCAGCATTTGTATAGTAGCTATAAGGACCTGAACGACTGGCATGTTGCGGAAGACAGGGTTTTCAAGCCGGACAGTATCGTTTCCTTAGAGCTTGTTCCTTAGCTATTTACTAAAGCGAAACTTGACTTCAAGCACCACATTATTTATCACTTTCCGTTCAGGATAATGGAGGAGAATAACATTGAGTGGTCAAAGCAAAAATCTCAGACATAGCAATTACTTAGTCCAGTTTACTGAACTTATGAGTGAGCTTAACAGAAAGCGGGAAACGGCTACCGTGTTCGGGGATTTTCTTACGATAGCCATCTGTAGTTTTCATCGAACCAATATCCAGTCTAGGCTGCAGGATAAAGACCAAGACAATGAAGAGCTATACCTCAAAGTCATCGAAAAATACGACCGGGATGAATTGGATGTATTAGCCAAGCTTCTGGGCACACTCCAGCTAAAGGTATTGGAGCATCCCTATTCGGATATTCTTGGCGTTTATTACAGTGAGTATATCACCAAAGGACAGAACGGACAGTACTTCACTCCGGACCCCATTACGGACTTTATGGCGGCTGTGGTCGGTATGGAGGAGGGGATTGAACATCAGCGCATTCTTGACCCTGCGTGTGGTTCGGGAAGACTGCTTGTAAGTGCTGCAAAAAGGAACCCTATGAATGTCTTTTTTGGAGCTGACAACAATC
>CAYGTK010000144.1:0-10991 GCA_964352775.1 uncultured Chitinophagaceae bacterium | reverse complement strand
ACTAAGAAGAGAGACCCAAGGATAATTATGCTGAAAAAGAAAGGAGAAAGCTGGGAAAGCTGGAAAATGCGAATAGGCTTCAATGTGTTTCCTGCCTATAGAGGTAGCGGTGCCAAGGTGACTTACATTGCCGGAGATTATACCGAATTGACCATTCAGCTACCGCTAAGTTTACGCACTCGCAACTATGTAGGTACTATTTATGGTGGTAGCATGTACAGCGCAGTAGACCCGATGTATATGCTCATGTTGATGCGCATATTGGGTAAAGACCATGTGGTATGGGATAAGGCCGCCACCATCCGCTTTAAGCGACCAGGCACCGAACTGCTTACCTGCACCTTTACCGTGAGCCCAGAACAAATAGAAGAAATAAAGACTCGCCTGAAAACGGAACCAGAATTCGATTACTACTTCACCTGCTACTTGAAGAACAAAAGCGGTAAAGTGGTAGCCGAAATAGATAAGACCATTTACGTAGCTACCAAAGAGTACTACAAACAAAAAAGGAAGAAAGCATAGCCTTCTTCCTTCTCTAATTCTAAATGAGATATTTCTATTGCTTCAGGAACCTACCATTGTAGCGCACTTCTCCTTTTTCTATTACCACTTGGTAAATACCATTTGCCAAACTACTTATATCTACATCCATTTTAGTAGTTGTAGTTACTGTTTCTTTAAGCACTACTCTACCTGTAATGTCATAGACTAACACGTCTGCCGCACCTATATCGTTGAGTAATTGCACGCTAAGGTTGTTACTGGCAGGATTAGGGTACAGCTTTAGATCGAGCACTAAGCGATCGTTTAAACCTACCGTAGAAGTATCCTTTTGAATGATAACTGGAAAAAAACGATAAACTGTGCCATTAGTAGGCATTCCAGTATGCGGAATAGGAATGGTGTAAACTGGCGTTGGGTTAGCTACCGAGCCGGCTAGGTAAACACCCTGTGGTGATGGCCCCGTCTCTTCAAAAATAAGCCCTGTGTATGGACCACCTTCTTCACAAAAGGCAGTTACAGGGTCGTTTACCGAATTAGGCCCTACACGAACTTCTATTGAGCTATCAGCCTCATACAACCATAGCTGCACGTTCACAAAGTCGTCTGTAGAATTCGAATCTTCGAACTCGCAGAAGAAACCCGCGTTTTTCCATTCTACTTTAAAAATGCGATCTCCCGCTGTACCATCTATTAAATAAGAGATGGGAGAAAGATCATTAATACGTCCTACCCAATCAGAATAGAGGACATCAATATACCAAGTGTCGTCCTCATCAAAGTAGACGTAATCGCCAATTATTAAGGAGTCTACTTCTACTCCAAAGTAATTGAAAGTAAAGTTATTCCCGAAGGACACAGGCAATTCTGGTTCATCCCAAGCTGAATCAATAAGCACAGTTGCGCCAGTTAATTCCACATAGGCTTCAGTAAATACTTCCGCATCATAATAAATTGAATCTTGTGCTTTCCCTATAGTGAAGGTAAATAGCGATAAGGCGATAAGAATGATTCTCTGTTTCATAGTTATTTTTTAAGTTTTTGGTCAATTCTACTGCTTAGACAACTGAAGTAGCATTTACCCCTACGCTGCAAAAAAAATAATTCACCAAAAATTAAGGCGCGTGCAATTCGTTACCTTTGCAGTATGCAAAAGTTATTGTTCTTACTAGTAGCGCTTACGCTTTTTGGTTTTACTGAAATGAAGCGGGGTGGTGTGTATATGACCGCTGAAGACTACCAGAACAACAAACTAAAAGACCTAGGACAGTATAAATATGCCACTATTGGCTCAGGCACTTCACTTGTATTTTTGGTGGAAGACCAACTGGTAACCCATAAACTGAAAGATCTTAATTGCGTTGGCTTTCAAGATCACAATGGTATCGATTTTGTGATAGACAACAATGCGCAGGTATTTCAGGTAGTAATAGGCGGGCCGATAATGCTATTGACCAATCCCGATGCACCTGTAGAGCGCGATGCCATGGGAAACATACTTGCCCTGAATTCAGAGAACTTGTATTACACCGACGGCCCAGGTGGAAAGCAAATGACACTGAAAAAATTATTGCAGCGCGACCCGGCTGTTTGGGAAGCCTACAAAGCCGATAACAGCCCCCACCTTATTAAGGCGGAAACCTATGTGCTGATGTACAACAAACGCCAAGGCTGGGCCAAGCTCACCAGCTTCAAGTAGAGCACTACATCTACCCTATACTTAGTCTTTTCAACTCCCTTTTCCATCATTTTGATCGACCAGAATAGTAGACTCTATTCAACAACTTAATTGACTTTTGTAACAAACATCCTTAATTTAACGTTACAGTAGTGTTAACTCAATGTTAAGCTGTAATGAGAAAAGCTATAATTTTACTATTCGCATTAGCCATCGGCCTTACCGCTATGGCTCAATTAGAAGTACCACAAGCTCGTGAAGTAAACACTTGGCTAGAGAAGGAATTGCCAGGTAATATCATTCAGCTTCGTGGGTATGATGAAAAAGGTAAGCTAGCCCAAACAGGCTTTTTGAAAAATGGCGAGAAGCATGGCACTTGGATACAATACAGCATTAGTGGTAAGAAGATGGCCTATGCTCAATTCCAAATGGGTGAACGCGATGGCAAATGGCATGTATATACCAACGATGGCGACTTACAATACGTTATTGAATACGATGAGGGGCAACGCACTGCCGCCACAGAATACGACGCCGAGGGAGCAATAGTAGCCTCCCGCTAATTCAACATACTTTATGGAAGAAGGAATAACTCTTTACCATGCTTTAGTGGTAAAAAGATATTTACGGCTATAAGGAGCAATGTAATGCTGTAGAAAATGGCAACCGTTTTATATTTCGCCGAAGCCAACTCTTTCTTTTTTGATAATGCACGGCCTACCGTACCCGCTATTACAGCTAGTATACCCACGGTAAGGTGTTCTACCGCCCAGTAACGTAGGGTGGCATTTTTCATAGCAGCACCAAAGTCAGCAAAGGCACTTTGCGTTACAGGGCTAAAAGCCACATAAAGCAACAATCCCAATACCAACTGCAAGTGAAGCGTCAGGATAAAGAACATGCTTAGTTTGTTGGCTAAAGCCGTATAGGGCTTATCTCCCTTCATAGAACCTAAGGCGTGAAAAATAGCCATTACGGCGAAAACCAACACCAACCATTTATTCCAAGAGTGCAGAACATTAAGTACCTGATACATAGCTTTTTGCTTTAGGCTGGTAAATATAAGCAGCAGCGCTTAAGTCCTACAATAAAAGATGAGCACTACGGCTATATATATGATAAACATCAAAACAACTTATCTACCTTGGGGTTGTATTTCAAACAGCCTCAACCTATGAATCCATTCTTTCATCAGATAATTACCGATAGGGTAAAAAAGTACTATGGTAAGCACCCAGAAAAGAAGCCTAAGAACTTCAAACTGGAGAAACGCACCAATGATGTAGAAGTGGAAATTGAGCACCAGTTGGTGGATTTTCTTTACATCATAATAGGTGTGCTGTCTGCCGCATTCGGTCTTAAATCCTTCCTTATTCCCAATTCCTTTATTGATGGAGGAGTAATGGGTATCTCCCTTATTGCCAGTGAGGTAACAGGCCTTTCGCTTCCTATGCTTATCGTTGTGTTAAATCTGCCCTTCCTCATTTTAGGCTATACCGCTATTAGCCCTCGGTTTGCCATTAAAAGTGTCATCGGTATAGTATTGCTTTCCGTGGCTGTGTGGGCCATACCTTTTACTTCGTTAACTGATGAGCCTATATTGATCGCCGCCTTTGGTGGGGTCTTTTTGGGTTTGGGTATCGGTATGGCGGTGCGGGGTGGTGCTATTATTGATGGTACTGAGGTATTGGCCATTTTCATCAGTAGAAAAACTAGCCTTACCGTAGGTAATGTCATCTTACTATTCAACATCTTGATATTTGGGGCTGCTGCTTATTTTCTTACGGTAGAAACAGCTTTATACGCCATACTCACCTACTTTGCCGCTGCTAAAATGATCGACTTTGTTATTGATGGTATTGAAGAATACATTGCGGTAACAATCATTTCTGATAGAAGTGACCAAATACGCCGATCTATTATTCAAGTACTGGGCAGGGGCTGTACTATTTTTCACGGAGAACGGGGTTTCTCTGAAGGTGGAAGGCCTTTGATAAAAACACAGATAGTGTATACCGTTATCACTCGACTAGAGCTAAGCCGACTGCGCACCGAAATAGACAAGGTAGACAAGAAGGCCTTTATAGTTATGACGGGCGTGAAAGACACCAAAGGTGGCATGATAAAGAAGAACGCCATTAAAAAACTGCAGGCTGTAAGCTAATGCCTATGCCACACAAAGGCAACAAACAATACCTACCCCAGAAGGATTGCGCCCACTGTGGCCGCCCTTTCACTTGGCGAAAGAAATGGGAACGCGTGTGGGAAGAGGTGAAATATTGCAGCGATCGCTGCCGAAAAGAGAGTCGCAGCAAGCCGTAAACGTCTCTCCATCAGTCCAATTGGCTTACTTTTTGTGTAGAAGCAAGCTTGTGCTGCATCACAAATAGGGGCACATTAGCGTTACAGTTTGGAACTTACCCGTTTTGAAAGCATTTTTTAAATACCTGTTTCTAAGCGTTATCACCTTACTACTCCTTCTAGTAGTGGGTTCGTTCGTGCTATTCCACACCTTTCAGCAAGAAGTACAAGATGCTGTTTTGAATGCCGTAAATGAGCAGGTAGATGCCGATATTACCCTAAAAGGAACGGTAAAACTAGAGCTCATCCGCCAATTCCCAAGTATAGCAGTTGGATTAACGGGATTAGAAGTACGTTCTAAAAGCCTCCTCGATTATGAAGAACTACTAAAGGCCGAGCAAGTTGACTTGGTCATCTCTCCCCTATCGCTGCTATTCGGAAATATTGAGGTGAATAAAATAGCCATCCGTGGTGGCGACCTTTTCCTTTATCGCGACAAAGAGGGTAACACGAACTATAAGATCGCCAAAAAAGGTGACCCCAATAAGAGGAAGACTACTAAGAGTGGGAAAGACATACACATAGAGCTGCAAGACATTGCCCTAGACGATGTGCACTTTATACTCGATGATAAAAAGAGTAACCTACTGCTCGATCTACAGATAGATGAAGCTGACTTGGATGGTGCATTGAATGGTAAACTCTTTGAAGTAAATATGCGTGCCAAGGTAATGTCCAATAGCATCCTTATTGGCGACCTAGATGTAGGGTATCAAAAAGATGTAGCCCTTATGGGTAAGGTGATAATAGACGGGGAGAAAAATACCTACCGATTCACACTCGACAATTTCGTGGCTCAGGGCAACGATTTTTCGGTCAACGGTTTAGTTACCGACCTAAAAGGTGGTACCGACTTAGACATCAACGTGGTCAGTCGCGAACTGGATATTGAGCGCTTTATCTACCTACTTCCCTATCGGTTTAAAATGCGTTTGCAAGAATTCGATATAGCTGGCGATCTGAAAGTAGGGACTGCTATTAAGGGGGTCCTCTCCTCCACTTCCGCCCCAAAAGTTACTATCGATTATAGCTTTAAAAATGCCACCCTTACCCATAGCTCCATTGCATACCCAGTTGATAAATTGAGTTTTAGCGGGCAGTTCTCTAATGGTTGGGCTAAAAAATTCGCCAGTTCTTCTTTGTCTTTCGAAGGGTTTAAGGCAACTATTGATGGCAAGCCGTTGATAGGTTCTGTAAAGGTGTTCAACTTCATCAATCCCGAGTTAGACTTTACCGCGGATGGTTGGGTGGGTCTAGGACTAGTTAACAGCTTTTTGAGCGACACAGCAGGAATAGCAGACATCAATGGATTATTAGAATTACGCAATGTGACCTTTAAAGGACCAGTTAGCGCATTCAATGCTATTGAGAAACCACTCGCCTTATCAGGCACTTTCGGCTTTCAAGATTGCTCCATGAAGATCGGTGAAGAGAGCTATGCCATCACCAAAGGTACTGCCCAAGTAAAAGGTGAATACATCAGTACCGACACATTGCATCTTGATGCCGCTGGAAGTCAGTTACGCTTTGCGGGAAGCATTACTCACCTTCGGGAATTACTGTTAACTAGTAGCAGACATTGGCAAGAGCCTACTCATCCATTACAGATAAAAGGAACATTATTAGCTAAGAAGATAGACTTGAACAGCCTTCTCCCTGAAAAAGAAGAGTCAAGCACAACAGAACAAAACACAGTTGCGAATGAGCAAGAAGGACTTCAACTTCCCGACTGGCTTGTTAGCCTAGACCTAAAGGTAGATGAATTGGAATACCGCCAATTTAAAGCCACCCAGCTAGAAGGTATGATAGGCTTGAACAATGGCGAGATAGTGGTTCGCAATGCAACTTGCAATACGATGGGCGGTAAGATATACCTAAATGCTTCTACAGAAGTGGTGAACGGTCAGCAGCAATTGATCGCCAACGGTCAGCTAGATAAATTAGCAATAGACCAACTCTTCCTTGAAATGGAAAACTTTGGCCAAGATGACCTTACCAGTGATAATTTGAAAGGCACAGCCACCGTGCGCTTTGATGCTAAGCTGCCAATGAAAGCAGGCGTTATTAATGAAGATGAACTGATACTTACTGCTGATCTGGTAATAAAGGACGGGGAACTAAAAGACTATAAAACACTAGAGGCGCTATCAAGTTATATTGATAGTGATGAGTTGAAGCACATTCGTTTCAATACGTTGAAAAACCGCATTGAGATAAAGGACCGCACTATCATCATTCCTGAAATGACCATCGAATCGAGTGCAATTTCTTTAGCCCTAGCAGGCACCCACACCTTCGATAACATGATAGACTACAAGGTTCAACTGAACGTAATGCCTGTGTTAGCTGGAAAGATCCGTAAGCGGAAAAAAGCCCTAGATTTTGTAACCGTAGGGGCTGATGAATACAATGCCTTTTTAACAATGCGCGGCCCAATGAGCGACCCTGTGATAGATCTACAAATAGGTCGTTTCCAACATCAGCGAGATGAATTGAGGCGTGCCATTAAAGGTATAAAGGGCGACTACGACCCCAGCCGTGAGAGTAAGGAATGGGATACCGAGGATAGCTTAGAGATGCTGGAATGGAAGCCTTAATGCCAATAAACTATCTTTGCCGCTATGAACCTGTATGAGCAGCGATCGACCTGGAAAATGCTTCTGCTTGCCGCTGCTTTTCTCATTGTAGTGGCCTCGCTATTCTATACTAATGTATTGGCCAATAACATCGCTGAAGAGGAAAAAGCCAAGGTAGAACTTTGGGCCAACGCCTACCACAACCTGAACTTGGCCGACGAGAATACCGATGTCAGTTTTCTATTCGAGGTGATAAAGAACAATGAGACCGTTCCCGTTATTCTAACCGATGACAATGACCTGATAAAGGCCTCCCGAAATTTTGACCAAGATAGAGTAGACAGCGACCCAGGCTATCTCATTGAGCAGTTAGCTGAAATGAAGTTAGAGCGTGAGCCCATAATCATAGCTACATCGGGCGGAAAGAATAACTATATCTACTACAAAGACTCGACCCCGTTGGTGCAGTTGCGCTACTTTCCGTATGTACAGATAGGTATCATTGGCATCTTCTTTTTCATTGCCTATGTAGCCTTCAGTAGTGCACGAACGGCCGAGCAAAATCGAGTATGGGCAGGTATGGCAAAAGAAACCGCCCATCAACTCGGCACTCCCATTTCTTCGCTGGCGGCTTGGGTGCAATACTTAAAAGAGGTGAACGTAAACGAGCCCGTAAGTCCCGAAATATTAGTAGAACTGGAAAAAGACATCGACCGATTAGAGTTGGTGGCCGAACGCTTCTCTAAAATAGGATCTACCCCTAAACTAGAGCAAGCCAACATCAACAGCCACTTACTCAAGATAATGGACTACCTGCAACACCGCAGTTCCGACCAAGTGAGCTATACCATGGTGAACAAGGACGAACTGATGGCCCCTATCAATGCTCCGCTCTTTGAATGGGTGGTAGAGAATCTATTGAAAAATGCCCTTGACGCTATGGATGGCAAAGGCAGTATTTCCATAAATAGTGGCGTAAAAGAAGACAGCATATGGATAGAAATAACGGATAATGGAAAAGGCATTCCCTCTTCAAAGTTCAGCACTGTTTTTGAACCTGGATATAGCACCAAAAAACGTGGCTGGGGATTGGGATTAGCACTTACCAAACGAATAGTTGAACAGTATCATAAAGGAAAGATAGTAGTACTAAGAAGTGAAATTGGCAAGGGAACAACCTTTGGCATAACTTTGCCGTCGTAAATGATAGGACACGTTGCCGCATGAAGCATTTTTTACTCTTTTTGGTTCTATTCTTCAGCATTATCACGGCTTATGCGCAGCAGATAACGGTGTACAGTATAGCTACACAAGAGGCTACTGCTGATGTAGCTATTTACAATAGTAATTCCAGTATTTCTACCATTACTAATAGCAAAGGTCAGGCTGATATTTCTGCATTCTCGCAAGGAGATAGCATCTATTTTCAGCACCCTACTTTCTTAAAACATGCTATGCTGCCGAAAGACATTACTGGTGGTAAAGTCTTCCTTATTGAACGGGTGATCATGTTGAATGAGTTTGTGGTATCGGTAAGTAAAACTCGCGAGAGCACTAGCAGTATCCCGAACCAAGTAGAGGTTGTTACTGCTACAGAAATAACCTTTAACAACTCGCAGACCAGCGCAGATGTATTAGAGAATACAGGAAAAATATTCGTGCAACGCAGTCAGATGGGTGGCGGAAGCCCAATATTGAGGGGTTTTGAGGCTAATAAGGTTTTGATAGTAGTAGATGGTGTAAGGCTGAACAATGCCATTTATAGAGGTGGCCACCTACAGAATGTGATAACCTTAGATAACGCCGTGGTTGAACGTACCGAGGTTGTTTTCGGACCAGGCTCGCTCATATATGGTAGTGATGCCTTGGGTGGAGTAATGCATTTTTATACCAAAGACCCTAAACTGGCAGAGGAAGGCGAAAAGAGCAATATTTTCGGCTCAGCCTACGGACGATTTGCCTCTGCCAATCTAGAGAAGCGAGTTCATTTTGATGTCAACTTTGGCTTTAAGCGGCTGGCAAGTTTCACTGGAGTGACATTCACCGACTTTGGTGACCTGCGCATGGGTAGCCGTGCTAATTCCTTCTATGAAGACTTCGGGAAACGCACACAATTTGTGGAGACCATTGATAATGAAGACCTGATACGAGAGAACGACAATGTGCTGGTTCAGAAGTTCACAGGTTATCAGCAAGTAGA
The DNA here is from genome assembly GCA_964352775.1 of uncultured Chitinophagaceae bacterium. Lineage (GTDB taxonomy): Bacteria > Bacteroidota > Bacteroidia > Chitinophagales > CAIOSU01 > CAYGTK01. The sequence goes on along the minus strand of CAYGTK010000144.1, from coordinate 1,675 downwards.
CTTAATTCAAAAATTCCTGATGCCAATTGGGGAAAAACTGGACCTTACACTTAACTACCAGTTCAGCACCACCAACAATGTTCCCCGTTACGATCGCTTAGCAGAATACCGTGGGGTGGAAACGACCGACACCATTGGGATTCAAGTATTACCCGATACCACCTTATACATTGATAGCACCTTCGAGATACCTCGCCTCCGCTTTGCGCAGTGGGATTACGGCCCGCAAAAGCGCCACTTCCTTTCTGCCAAATTAGATCTTAAGGATGGTAGTCGCGCTTATTCATCAGGTCAAGTAATAGTAGGTTATCAGCACCTAGAGGAAGAGCGTATCAATCGACAGTTTGGGAATACCCTTCGTCGTAACCAAGTAGAAAAGGTAGATGTACTTACTGTAAATGCAGACTTCTACAAAAAGGCTACACCTACCAGTACGGTACAATATGGTTTTGAAAGCACCTACAACCGTGTTAATTCCACAGCTACCAATACCGATATAGTTACTGGTGAAGTAAGTCCAACAGGTACACGCTACCCAGAAGGCGGAACCAATATGCAGACGCACGCAGCTTATCTGAAACTGCGCTTCGATATTTCAGAACGCGTTTTCATCTCCCCAGGTATTCGGTACAGCTACATCTCATTACATACCGAATTTGAAGAGGTGGATATTGTGGAGTTAGATCTGGATGAGATCACCTTAAACACCTCGGCTTTCTCTGGCGCATTTGGACTGACCTACAACGCTGGAAAGAATTGGCAGGTGAATTTGATGGCTAGCTCTGGCTACCGCGCGCCTAACTTAGATGACCTGGGTAAGGTATTCAACCCTGCGCCCGGCATTGTGGTAGTACCCAATAAAGACTTGAAACCAGAGTATGCCTACAATTTAGAGTTTAGCATAAAGAAAACCTTCCGCGAGCGTATTCAGGCCGAAATGGTACTCTTTAATACCATTGTAAGTAATGCCATTGTTCGCCAACCATTTGCCATCAATAACTTGGATGAACTGACCTTTGACGGTGAGTTAATGGAAGTGAATGCCAATGTGAATATTGGTCGCGCGGTGATACGCGGATTCAACTTTGCTATTCAAGCCGAACTAACGCAAACATTGTCTTTAAGTAGCTCTATAGCCTACACATATGGGCAAGATGTAACTAATGATGTACCACTGGCCCACATCCCTCCTATTTATGGACAAAGCAGTTTAGTCTATCGCAAAAGCCGTTTTAGAGGCGAGCTGATGATGCGTTACAATGGTTGGAAACGACTGGATGACTATAGCCCCAGCAGCGTAGATAATTTAGATGAAGCTACCGAGTTTGGTACACCTGCTTGGTACACTGTGAACCTACGTTTAGCTTATCAATTCTCTGAGCATTTCCGCTTGCAAATGGCCTTAGATAATGTGCTCGACCAGAATTACCGCGTATTCGCCTCTGGAGTAAGCGCCCCAGGTATCAACTTTGTGTTGATGGCTAAGGTGAATTTCTAGTCTTTGTTTTTGAAAGCATTTTCCAACTAGCAAACACCAAAATCTCCATTTAACCTACTATTTCGAAAGCAGCGCAGGCTTGCTAAAAAGCGGCAGCGAGCGTGAGCCTTGAGCGCAGAGCGATTTTTTTAGCTTGATTTTTTGGCTTCGTTTTTCATCAAGGAAAAAGGAAGAAAG
>CAYGTK010000143.1:0-11078 GCA_964352775.1 uncultured Chitinophagaceae bacterium | reverse complement strand
ATTTCACGCTTTTCGATTTCTCTGCTAAGTGGGACCAAGTACCTACTATGCTAACCCAATGCCATACCCGAACGGTTAAAGGTTTTATGGGTCAGGCTACTGCTTTTGACAAGCGTTACGTAAAGCCCGACGTATTAATCATGGGGCAGAACAAAAGTGCTGGAGAAGCCCGTTATATCCATAATACATACGGTCTAGGTTTCTTTACTTTTTACGGTGGCCACGACCCAGAAGATTACCAGCATTTTGTGGGCGACCCGCAAACAGACTTGAACCTGCACCCTAATTCAGCGGGCTATCGACTTATCCTCAACAATGTGCTTTTCCCAGCAGCGAAAAAGAAGAAGCGTAAGACCTAGTCAGAGCCTTTCTCTACTATCGATAGGGTAAGATCTATAACCTTAGATCTTACTCCCCTTAACATTTGCCCAAACCTAGCTTTTTCACGTACTTAGGGGTGAACACAGTCGATAGATAATTACCATGCAGATAAAGAAACTATTGGTCGCCAACAGAGGCGAAATAGCTATACGCGTATTGAGAGCAGCTAGTGAATTACGTATACGCACCGTAGCCCTATATACCTACGAAGATCGCTTCTCGCTTCATCGTTATAAAGCTGATGAAGCCTACCAGATAGGCCAAGAGAATGACCCCTTAAAGCCTTATTTAGATATTGAGGAAATAGTACAGCTTGCCAAACATATTGGTGCTGATGCTATTCATCCTGGTTACGGGTTCTTATCAGAAAACGTAGCCTTTGCGAGTAGGTGCCGCGAAATGGGTATCATATTCGTTGGACCTGATCCTGAGATAATGGATCAGTTGGGTGATAAAGAAAAAGCCAAACGCGTAGCTAAGTCTGCCCACGTTCAGGTAATTGAAAGTAATGAGCGCGACCTAACCAGCGATAAAATAGCTAAGGAAGAAGCCACTAGAATTGGGTATCCCGTTATGATAAAAGCTGTAGCTGGCGGTGGTGGACGAGGTATGCGAATTGCACGCAGCGATGCCGACTTAGTCAAGCTAATGAAGGAGGCCAAGAGTGAGGCTAAAACTGCTTTTGGGAACGATACTGTTTTCATTGAGCGATACATAGACGACCCTAAACACATTGAAGTACAAATACTAGGTGACCGCCACGGCAACGTTGTTCACTTATATGAACGTGATTGCTCGGTACAACGCCGTTTTCAGAAGGTGGTAGAAATTGCTCCCTCGCTTGGTTTAAGTCAGGCTACAAGAGATAACTTATACACTGCAGCATTACGCATAGCGCGAAAGGTGAAGTATAATAATGCTGGTACTGTAGAGTTTTTGGTAGATGCTGAAGAGAATGTATTCTTCATTGAAGTCAACCCACGGATACAAGTAGAACATACCGTAACGGAAGAAATAACTGGTATTGACATCGTTCGCAGTCAGATATTGATAGCGGCGGGCCACGCTTTAGATAGCTCTGGTATATTTATCCGTAGCCAAAAAGATGTGCCTTGTAGGGGCTTTGCCATTCAATGCCGTATCACTACGGAAGATCCTGAAAATAACTTTCAGCCTGATTATGGCACCATAGTAGCCTATAGAAGTGCTAGTGGTTTCGGTATCCGTTTGGATGAGGGTAGCTCTTATCGTGGGGTGAAGATCTCGCCTTTCTTTGATAGCATGTTAGCCAAGGTGACCGCAAAAGGAAGAACCCTTCCAGGAGCAGCACGAAGATTGCATAGAGCATTAACGGAGTATCGTGTTCGCGGTGTGAAGACCAATATGCCTTTCTTAATGAATGTGCTTCAGCATGATACTTTTCTTAATGGCGATGCTACCGTTGGTTTTATTGCCAATCATCCAGAACTGACAGCTTTCAAAAAGCCACAGGATCGTGGAACTAAGACATTGAGTTTCTTAGCTAATGTAACCGTGAACGGAAATGCTGATGTACGATACATAGACCCAAGAGCAAAGCTGAACACACCCATAGTGCCAGAGTTTGACCGATATGGCACTCACACACCCGGGACAAAGCAAATGCTTGATAAACTAGGTGCAGATGGCTTTTCGAAATGGTTGAAAAATGAAAAGACGGTGAAATTCACCGATACTACTTTCCGCGATGCACATCAGAGTCTTCTAGCCACACGAGTTAGAACTGCCGATATGCTAAAGGTTGCAGAAGGCTTTAGTAAACAGCATTCCAACCTGTTCAGCATGGAAGTATGGGGCGGTGCTACCTTTGATGTAGCACTACGCTTTTTGAAAGAAGACCCCTGGGCTAGATTAGCACAACTAAGAGCTACAATGCCTAATCTACTTACGCAGATGCTATTGCGTGGAAGTAATGCAGTTGGTTATACTGCTTATCCTGATAATCTGGTAGTAAAGTTCATTGAACAAGCTGCCGAAACGGGCATGGACGTTTTCCGAATATTCGATTCCTTGAATTGGGTAGAGAATATGAAAGTGAGCATCGATACCGTTCGGAACAATACCAATAGTATTGCTGAAGTATGTATCTGCTACACGGGTGATATTCTAGATCCTGAAAAGAGCAAATTTACACTCGATTACTATCTCGATCTAGCTAAAAAGTTGGAAGATGCTGGTGCCCATATTCTAGCGGTAAAAGATATGGCGGGCTTATTAAAACCTTATGCTGCTCAAGAATTGATCAGTAAATTGAAAGAAACGGTAGACATTCCCATTCATCTACATACACATGATACGTCTGGGGCGCAGTTGGCCACTTATATGAAAGCTATTGAGGCAGGAGTGGATGTGGTAGACGTTGCGCTCGCTAGTGTGTCAGGACTTACCTCCCAGCCTAACTTTAACACAATGGTGGAGATGCTTCGCAATACACCACATGAAGTGGATGTAGATGTGCATTCCTTGAACCGATACTCCAACTACTGGGAAACCGTTCGTGAACACTATTATCCATTTGAATCAGGTTTGAAAGCGGGTACAGCAGATGTCTATCAGCATGAAATACCAGGCGGACAATACTCTAACCTAAAGCCGCAAGCAATATCGCTAGGCTTAGGTGAAAAAATGGAGGAGATAAAAGAGGCCTATACAGCCGTAAACAAACTATTTGGCGATGTGGTAAAGGTTACCCCATCCAGTAAAGTAGTGGGCGATATGGCCCTATATATGGTTAGTAATGGCCTTACTAAAGATGATATTCTAGAAAAAGGAGAGAACATAGCGTTTCCAGATAGTGTGAAGTCATTTTTCCGTGGAGAGTTGGGCCAACCCTACGGCGGATTCCCTAAAGAACTGCAAAAGCTAGTCTTGAAAGGAGAAAAGCCTTTTAAGAAGAGGGCGAACGAGCATTTACAGCCGATAGATTTCGATAAGGAATTCATTACGTTCCGAAAGGAATTTGGCACAGCTACTACCCTGCTAGATTTCATCTCTTACAAACTCTACCCTAAGGTTTACAAAGACTACCACACCCACCACGAATTGTATGGTGATGTGAGCGTGATACCTAGTACGCTGTTCTTCTATGGCATGAACGAGGATAATCCCGAGGCATTGATAGAGATCGCACCGGGTAAGAATTTGCTAGTACAGCTCATTTTTGTTGGAGAACCAGACGATGAGGGTATGCGCGTAGTAGGCTTTAAATTGAACGGCCAATCGCGCGAAGTGAAGGTGCAAGACCTTTCCGTAAACGTTGAAAAGATCAGCCATGAAAAGGTAAAAGGCGATAAAGATATTGGCTCGCCACTACAAGGAATGCTGAGCAAAATATTGGTTAAGCCAGGTGATAAACTGAAGAAGAACAGTCCACTATTTGTAATAGAAGCCATGAAAATGGAAAGTACTATTACTGCTTCCACTTCAGGCACGGTGGGTGAACTTGTTCTAACAGAAAGCACTCTGGTGGATGTAGATGATGTGGTACTTCGCCTAAAGTGATATGGAATACCTGAAGTTCACAGCACCTATTGAGCACATGAACAAAGGGATGAACCACCAGGTAGTGTTCCTACCAGGTGATGTGGTTGAACAATTGAGTATTTCAGGTAAAGCCAGAATAATAGGCTCGGCCAATGGTCTGGATTATAGACGAGCAGCATTATCAGATGGTAACGGCAGGTATTACATGATATTTGGCAAAGATTTCCTGAAAAAAGGTGGGCTTGTAATGGGTCAGCAAGTGGATATAACTATTGCCCTAGATCCCGAACCAGACCGCGTGGATATTCCTGAAGAACTGGAAGCGGCTATGGAATTTGATGAAGATGCAGCAAAGCGTTTCTATGGTTTCACTCCTGGTAAACAACGATCGTTATGCATCTATGTGAGCCAATCGAAACGAGAAGAAACTCGAATAAAGCGAGCACTAGAACTTTGTGAAAAAATGCGGACCTACACTCTACACGGCGATAAGACAAAGTAAACAGGATGTATATAGAGTAAAGATCTCTACTTTATAATTATTTCTTATTTTCAGGGTGAACAACTAATTCTAACAACCCAAAATCACAACTTATGTTATTTGCAGACAGCGCAAGTACTATTGGTACTATCATTTATTTAGCCTTTCTCGTTTTCATCATTGCAAGTGGATGGAAAGTTTATGAAAAAGCTGGAAAGCCTGGATGGGCTATTATTATCCCAATTTATAATCTTGTTGTAATGCTACAGATCATCAACAGACCTATTTGGTGGATCTTACTACTATTAATTCCGATAGTGAATTTTGTCATCATATTTATCATATACATTGACTTGGCTAAATCCTTCGGGAAAGGCACAGGTTTTGGTATAGGTCTAGTATTCTTAAGCTTCATCTTTCTACCAATATTAGGATTTGGTGATGCCGAGTACCAAGGAGCTCCAGAAAGAGCATAAGTCAAACTAGTTAATTCTTTGCCACGCTACTGATAGTAGTGTGGCTTTTTTATGCGCTTTACTATCTTAGGCATATGAACTCCATGTCGAAAAAGAAACCATCGTTCCCCATAATCAAGCAACTGCGGGAATACCTGACCTACTATGGCCGGAATACGAAGCTACCGCTGTATTATGAAGACGTGATGGAGTACGATAGCTCATTCCCATTAAGTGATAAAGAGGGTAAGGACACCCTATGGGAATCGGTGATGTATCCGCAATACTTAAAGTCAGAGATAGATAGAGGGATGACCGCCATATACGCCTTGCTGAAAACAGACGGAGACATGAGCGTGATGGATCACCTATTTGTGGAGCGCATAGACTACTGCACTTTTGGGAACAGTAATCCTTTCCGAGTGCGGATAGTGAATAAGCTTAACGACAACTACGATCACTTCTACATTAAAAAGGCAGATGCTTCACGAGTATATGGTTTAGAATTAGAGCACATCCTCTCCCCAAATAGGATCAATTACCTAGTAGACGGCAATACCCTTATAGAAGAACACATACCAGGCATACCAGGCGACCAATTTATGCTGCACAACATGCAGCTACCCACCTTTAATAAAGTAAGGATGGCAAAGGAATTCGTAAAATTTAACGAACGCTGTTTTGTAAGGCTACTGGGCGATATGCGTTCCTACAATTATGTGGTAGATGTTACTCCAGATTTTGAGGATGAGCAATACCGAATAAGAGCCATAGATTTCGATCAACAGTCGTACGAAGGAAGACGAACCTTATACTTACCGCAATTTTTCAAAGAGAACAACCCTATCGTGGAACTGGGCATGACCTTTATGGGCGTAGAAACGGTAAAACAATACCAACACGAAGAGCGAAGTTTAATGGCCCGCCGCCTTCGTAGTGCACCCAACATGACCAGAAAGCTGGTAGAATGCATGCAAGAAGACGATATATCTACAGAAGAAAAGGTAGACCAACTGAAACATGAACTGGCTACGCACTTCAAAAAGGATGAATACTTAAAGTGTCAGAATATGGGAGATATAATGGCAGTAAACCTCCGAATGATATGGGACTATAACTAAATGGAGTGCACTTCATTGGCGACGAATTCATCAAGTTATTAAAGCATTGAGGATAGATAACGCATAGCAATTTATTCTATCCATTCATTGTCAATTACTTATACGTAACTAATAGCCTTCATTATCCGTAAATGTAAGTAGATACGTCTACCACAGATGAAGACTTTTATAAAAACCACGTTTCACGACAGCTTAAAACCGCTGTTCATTGGCCTAGGTGTCGTATACCTAGTTCTAGGTGCTTCGCATGTGCTTTTTTTACCCGAGGAGTTCAAATGGTTGATGTTCTATACCGCTATTGCATCAAGTGCCATTTTAGTGCTCACGGGTATGCTCTATCAAAAATCTTCTACTCTTCGTGAGTATACTATGGCGATGGTGGCTATCATCATCGTCGGTATTCCAATAGTTAATACTATTGTTCATATTGCGCTAGTAACTGAGGTAAAACAAACTACAAACCTTATAATCATACTATTAGCTGGTTGTGTGATAATACTCGACACAGCATGGTTTCTAGTAATTGCGCTAAGTGGTATAGTCCTATGGGTAAAGTTTATGCACCCCTATATAGACACAGGCGATTCCATACATTTCAGCTTAGCCCTGGCTATGGCTTTCGCAGTTTCATTAGGAATTCACTTCAACAGAAAGAAACTGTTACAGAACATGGTAACCGCCCAACGCGATGGTGATGTAAAAAACAAAGAACTACTTAGTACTCAAGGAGATCTGAAAGAAACTATCATTGAGCTAGAGCAAACTAAAGAACTAGCAGAGCAAGCCGCTCAAGCCAAGGAGCAATTTCTGAGTAATATGAGCCATGAGCTTAGAACACCGCTTAATGCAGTAATAGGTTTGGCACAATTGCTACAAAATAATAGCCCCCGACCTGACCAAATTGACGACCTTGAAACCTTGACGTATTCTGCAAGGAACCTGTTAAGCTTGATCAATGAGATATTAGATCTGAACAAGATAAATGGTGGAAACATGGAAGTGGAGCATATCCCTTTCAATTTAAGCCACCACATCAATAGTTTGGTGAAGAGTCATAAAGTACTAGCCGACCAAAAGGGTATTTCTATTGAGCTAAACATCTCCGATAAATTACCAAAACAATTACTTGGTGATCCATTAAGATTAGAACAGGTACTTAATAACTTGATGAGTAATGCTATAAAATTTACACCCAAGGGTAGTGTTAAAGTAGATCTAGATAGTCATCATAACAAAGATGGTAGTTGCCAACTTCATTTTAGTGTTACTGATACTGGAATAGGCATGAACCAAGAACAACTGCAACATATATTTGATCCATTCAGGCAGGCAGATAGTGCCACCACCCGCAAGTATGGCGGTACAGGTTTAGGATTGTCAATTACTAAAGAACTCGTGACATTGTTAGGGGGTGAACTAAAAGTAGAAAGTGAACCCGCAGTAGGTTCAAAATTCAGCTTTGAACTAACGCTCGATGTTCCTGAAAAAACGGTTAACACAAGCACGCACGAAAATGCCTTTCTAGACAATAGCCCCGTTACCGCTCATATCCTAATGGTAGATGATAATATCATAAACCTTAAAGTATTGGGTAAAATGCTAAAGCAATGGGGAGTAACTACCGAGAGCGCTTCTAATGGAGCTGAAGCGGTTGAAATGGCTAAGGGTAAGCAGTTTGATATGATATTGATGGACTTACAAATGCCTATACTAGATGGCTACTCTGCTACGAAAACTATTAGGAGTTTGAACGACAATTACTTTAAGTGCTTACCAATATTAGCACTAACTGCCGCAACAATGGACGAAGTGAAAGTTAGAATTGAAGACTCGGGAATGGATGGGTACTTGTTCAAACCTTTCAAACAACAAGATCTTAAACAAGAGATAAAGAAATATTTGGTGAACAGCGTGAGAAACGCTGCATAACAAAAAGGGGGAAGCCACCACCATTTAGAAAAAGCCAACTAACCAACACCCAAAAGTGGCAACTTCCCTTAAGCACATTACCTTTTACTTAGTACATTAATTTGTATGCAATAACAAAGTTCATTGCTACTGTTAACAGCATTAAAGCTTTAAGCGTATATTTTCTGTTTATCGTTTCCATGCACTTATAACGCCTTTAGGTTACAATTTGTCTCACCAAAAGGTTAAGATGTGTTAAAACTGACGGAAATATGACTTTTCAGTACTGCCCTACAAGCTAAAGTTGTAGCGCATTTTGAGTGGCTTGCCACACCTCTTCTAAGCTAATAGCCTCTACCCCAACCCTACTAGTTTGGGGGGTTAAGCGGTAATTGAACACGCTAACGGCTGGGCTACCTACCATTGGGTGATATAAGGCTACACTCCTATCCCCTACTGGGCCAAATAAGTCGGGGGTTTCTGCCCCAAATAGCACAATATTATGCACGTTAAGCATGGTAGCAAAGTGCCCTGGCCCACTATCGCTGCTAATAAACAAGGTACCCAGCTCATATAAAGCCAGCAGCTGTTTAAAATTGGTAGCTCCTGTTAGGTCAGCTATCCTATCTTGATCTAAACCCTTATACATAGCTTTGTTCTCTTCCTTCTCGTTGGGCAAACCGCTATAAACTACTACCACATCTGGGTAGGTCTCCAAAAGCATTTCAGTGAGCTTACGATAACGCTCCGCTGGCCATTTACGAATGAGTAACAAGTCGTTGGGGTTGGGATTTAGTATTACCAGCCGCTTTGTAAGTGCATTGGGAATTTGCTCTGTTAGCTTACGTTGCACTGCATTCATATCGCTTTCAGAAGGCTGATAGCGAAACACGTCTATCTTCAAGTCACTAAACTTGATATTAGGCATTGGCAATTCTTTTGGATCTAAGAGCAACGCTTCTATTAGATACAAGTATTGCTTGGCCACATGCATGTATGGATTATAGGTAATGGGGTGGGTTAACAGGTGGCCACGATAAGGTAATTCGCTATTGTATTGGTGGCAACCTACTCGCCACTTAGCCCCACTGGTGTACGAAAGTATAGCCGACACCCGGCTGAAGAACTCCATATCAACCGCAGTATCTATGCCAATAGAGCGGCACTTATGCCAGAACTTTATGGTATCGCCCAAGAAGTTAAGTCCACCTTTATCACGGATAATGAGAATATTCTCTTTGGGTAACCAGTCTACTATCTCTAGAATACTCTTGTTGGCATCGAACACGCAGAAGTACACATTCTCGCGTCCAACAAGGTCAATAGCCCGTTTAATACTGCTATAGGCCAATACAGTTGCCCCTTGCTCTATCAATTTGATGAAGAGTATTTTTTTGGGTTGGGCAGCAGTAGGCGCACCAGAAAACATAAGATGTAGCTTCCGCCAAAGGCTTAAGAAAAAGCAGATGACACTACCTATGCGCTGATCGATAAATCGTAAGAGACCGGTGTTCAACAGTAACAGTAATGGTGTAGCACGAAAATAAGGAAAGTACCCGCAAGGTTATTAAACACCTTAAATGGCATTGCGGGCCTTCATTTCTAAATACTTATTGATGGTATTCACCGTCAAGTCTTCAGGATAGGTGTGTACGGTGTATACACCACGATTATTCAGTTCCTTAATAACCTGTTGCTTTTCAAAAACGAACTTCTCGGCAATGGTCTTTTGATAAACTGCATTCAAGTCTTCCGCATTTTCTTCACTCATGTCTACCAATTCTCTGTTCTTAAAGAACACGACCACCAGCACATGATGCTTAGCTAACTGAAGAAACCCTTTTAACTGACGATTGACCGCATTACGCGTCTCAAAATTGGTAAACAGCACTATCAAGCTTCGCTGATTGACCTTACGCTTGATATTGATATAGAGTTTGCCGTAATCGGCTTCTAAGAAATTGGTCTTTTGATTGTACAAGAGTTCCTGAATGCGGAACATTTGGGTAGAACGATTATCAGCAGGCAGATAATTATCTACCTTATCAGCAAAGGTAAACATGCCCGCTTTATCATGCTTACGGATAGCTATACTGCTAAGTACTAAAGATGCATTAATAGCATAATCTTGCAAGGTCATGCCATTGAATGGCATTTTCATGGTACGCCCCTTGTCTATCAAGCAATAGATATTCTGTGAGCGTTCATCCTGAAATTGATTAACCATCAATTGGTTAGATCGTGCAGTAGCTTTCCAGTTGATAGATCGGAAATCGTCGCCACGCACATATTCGTTTATCTGCTCAAATTCCATGCTGTGGCCTATCTTCCTTACCTTTTTAACACCTAGCTCACTCAATCTATTGGAAATGGCCAATAACTCAAATTTCCGAAGTTGTAAGAATGACGGATAAACGGGTACCATCTGATCGATAGAGAACTTGTGCCTGCGCGAGAACAAACCCATAATAGTACTGGTGTAAACATTCAGCGCACCGAAATAATATTCCCCCCGAGTAACTGGCCTCAATGTGTAGGATATTATCTTTTCTTGCTGAGGGTCAACATGATCTCTAAAATCTTGGTCGCGGACTTGAAACTGGAAGGGTAATTCATCTATCACCTTAATATTTACGCGTAAGCGATGCTCGCTTTTTAAGTAAATACGTATTTCATTCTCATCACCATTTGATAGCTTTTTAGGCAGTATACGCCTAGCTAGCATTATCTGCTTACCAGCATACAGTAGAACAATATCAAGTAGACATAGCACTAAGAATGCCGCCAACACAGCCAATAATAGACTAAAGAACTTCCCTGATAGATACGAGAAGACCAACAGCACTACATAAAGTGCAGCTATCGCAAAAAAGCGATCGTTAAAATATAGTGACCGAATGAATTTGATCAACGTGGTACTTCTATCGCGTGTATCATTTTAGCCAGCACCTTACCTGGGGCCGAACCTTCCATTTCCTTCTCTGGGGTAAGCATTATACGGTGAATTAGCACAGGCATAGCTACTCGCTTAATGTCGTCTGGGGTAACAAAGTCGCGACCGTTCATTACGGCTATAGCTTTCGACCCATTCAAAATAGCTAGCGTTGCCCTCGGCGATGCACCTAAGAAAAGGTCTTTATCGTTACGCGTTTTGTTAACTATTTCGGCGATGTATTGCAGTAGGTTTTTATCTACGTGAACCTTCCGAAC
>CAYGTK010000142.1:0-11186 GCA_964352775.1 uncultured Chitinophagaceae bacterium | reverse complement strand
GTAGCAGATAGTAAACAAGTAGCAGTGCTAGTGCCTACTACTATTTTGAGTATGCAACACTTCAAAACTTTTAAAAGTAGGTTAGCAGATCTTCCATGTACTGTTGATTACGTGAACCGCTTTAAAGTAGGTAAAGCAAAAAAGGAAACCTTAGATGCCGTTAAGGATGGCAAAGTAGATATTCTAATAGGTACACATGCCTTGGTGAGTAAAAAAATACAATTCAAAGATCTTGGTCTACTTATTATTGATGAAGAGCAAAAATTTGGGGTTACCGTAAAGGAAAAACTACGCACCATGAAGGTAAACGTAGATACGCTAACCTTAACAGCTACGCCAATTCCTAGAACGATGCAGTTCTCCCTATTGGGTGCTCGCGACCTCTCGGTAATGCGCACACCGCCGCCGAACAGGCAGCCTATTGATACGGTGTTGAACGTTTACAACGACCAAATTTTAAAAGAAGCCATTGAATATGAGGTATACCGTGGTGGGCAGGTGTTCTTTGTACATAATCGGGTAAAAGACATTTATGAGGTAGGTGCTATGCTGAAAAAGCTTTGTCCTGGTATTGACATAGGTATTGCCCATGGACAAATGGAAGGCAGCAAGCTAGAAGAAGCCATGCTGAAATTTGAAGAGCGAGAATATGATGTGCTGCTTAGTACAAACATTGTAGAGAGTGGACTAGACATTCCTAACGCTAACACCATTATCATTAACAATGCCCACTGGTTCGGCCTAAGCGATCTTCACCAATTACGCGGGCGTGTGGGCAGAAGTAATAAAAAGGCTTTTTGCTATCTATTCACGCCTCCCCTTTCGGGATTACCTTATGATACCCGTCGAAGATTACAGACCATTGAAGAATTTGCCGACTTAGGTGGTGGTTTCCAAATAGCCATGCGAGATCTTGATATTCGCGGGGCTGGCAACTTATTAGGTGGCGAGCAAAGTGGCTTTATTGCTGAAATAGGATATGATACTTACCACAAAATATTAGATGAAGCCATTGCTGAATTGAAACAAAGCAAATACAAAGACCTATACGAAGAAGAACTAGCCAAAGAAGAGAATTTCGTTCGCGATTCTACTTTGGAAACTGATCTAGAGATGCTTATTCCAGATGAATATATCCGTAATGTAAATGAGCGATTGAGCATCTATACAGAACTGGATAATATTGAGACCGAAGAAAAGCTAGCAGAATTTCGCACTAACCTAGAAGACCGATTCGGGCCAATACCTGGCCAAGCTGATGAATTGATGAATGCTATCCGATTACGTTGGATGGCCAAAAAACTAGGCTTTGAGCGCATTATTTTCAAAGGCAAAAAACTACGTTGCTACTTTATTGGTAATGAAGATTCCTACTATTATCAAAGTGAGACTTTTGGGGCAATACTAAAATACGTGCAAGCCAACCCTAGGGAGTGTAATCTCAAACAAACGGCTAAATTCCTCATCCTTATTTTCGAACAAATACACAGTATGGATCATGCCCAACAAGTGTTGAAAGAGTTAGTGGAAATGGTGAGTAATTCAGAGGTAAAAGCACAAGCTTAATGTATGCATCAAGAATTAGATCTTTTTAAACGATTAGCAGAAAAACTATTACAAGTAGAAAAAGAACAGCCCGTTGCACAGTACATCCCCGAAGGGGAAGTGATAAGCAAACTGGACCTTGACCTACAGGAAGAAGGTATTGACGATAGCCACCTAGAGCAATTGCTGACCGATATTGTAAAGTATACCCCCAAAACCAGCTCCAGCGCTTTTTTCAATCAGTTGTTTGGCGGTAGGCATCCCAAAGCTACATTGGGAGAGTTACTAGCCGTTATGCTTAACAATAGCATGTATACCTATAAAGTGGGTGGCCCACAAGTGGGGATAGAAAAGTCTGTAATTGATGCTGTTTGTGAGTCTATCGGTTTTGGAAACCAAGCGGATGGCACCTTTCCACCTGGAGGTAGCATGAGTAATTTGATGGCCTTGATAATGGCAAGAGATGCTAAAGCAGACACGAGGAAGCATGGCGTTACCCAAACTATGACCATGTATACCTCCAAAGAATCGCACTACTCCAATATAAAGAATGCAAGCTTTGCTGGTATAGGTCGTGAGAGGTTCGCTATATAGCAGTAGATGCGGAAGGTAAGCTTGAACCCAAGGCTTTAGAAAAAGCCATACAAAAAGATATAGCTAATAATAGCCTACCCTTTATGGTTTGCGCTACTGCTGGCACCACTGTAATGGGAGTATTCGACCCCATTGAGGAAATTGCAGAGATCTGTGAACGATATAATATTTGGTTACATGTTGACGGCGCCTATCTTGGAGCAGTACTGTTTAGTGATAAGCATAAACACCTTCTGAAAGGGCTTGATAGAGCTGATTCTTTTTGTTTTAATGCACATAAAATATTGAACACACCACTTATCACCTCCATTTTAGTGGCTAAAGACAAAAAACATTTACATGCATCGTTCAGCACCGATGCAGATTACCTGTACCAAACTTCTGGCGACGATTTCAACTTAGGGAAAACCTCGCTACAATGCGGAAGACGGAATGATGCCCTTAAGTTTTGGACACTTTGGAAAGCAGTTGGCACGAAAGGTTTGGGCGAAATGATAGACCATGAATTTCACTTGGCCGATACAGCCAGAAATTATGTTGATCATTATGCTGATTACACACTATATAGTGGCGATGAGACCATAGCCGTATGCTTTAACTATAAGGGAATACCAGCCAATGAGTTATGCAATTTACTATACGAGCACAATGAATTAATGGTAGGTTTCGGCAGCTTTGATGGTACTGAGTTTGTGCGCCTAGTGTTAGTTAACTCACAATGCTCAGAAGAAGATGTTATGGCCTTTTTCGCCACTTTAGAGGAGTTTGTAAGCTCACATCCCAGTCTTTTCAGTAAATACCTAGTTCCTGCGGAATAGAGTCGTGTAGCTACTACTTCTGTACCACAATAGAATACACCATGGGCAGAATATCGTCCATATGCATGATGCGGTACTTACCGGGTTCTACCTCCATCAATTCGTCAAAGCAGTTATAGGGCGAATAATCGTACTCTTGAAGGTCTTTTAACTGAAGACCCTGCTTTAGTAGGCTGCCAATTACCTCTGACATGGCATGATTCCAACTTACATCATTTAAGCTTACCCCTTCATCGCCATCCGTGTAAGTACCCGTTCCTTCATCAGTTATAGGCCCGCTGTTAAAGTAGCGGAACTGCATTTCAGAGAAACTAGTATCGAACATAAAAATAACGGGATGGTAATCTACAAAAATGAATTGACCACCTGGTTTCAAAAACCTATTAATTACCGAAGCCCACTTATCCAAGTCGGGTAACCAGCATACCGTTCCATAGCTGGTAAAAACGATGTCGAACTGTTCATTTAAATGCTGTGGCAGGTCGTATAGGTCGCAACAAATAAATTCTGCATCAGAACCCGTAACCTTGGCTAACTCCCTAGCTTGCTCCATAGAGGTGTCAGAAATATCTGAACCCACCGTACGTGCACCTAATCGGTTAAGCGAAATCGTGTCTTGCCCGAAATGACACTGCAAGTGTAATATGCTCTTTCCTTTCACATCACCCAGCAATTCTATCTCAATATCATTAAGCGAGTTACGCCCAGCAATAAAGCTTTCGTTATCATAAAATTCAGAGGCTACGTGCACTTCTGTGCGTTGATTCCACGATATTCTATTCAGCTCTTTGTAGTTATTCGTATCCATATCATCAAAGGTACTATTACTACTTAACCCAGCCATATCAACGCTAATAACATTTGGTTTTTCTTTATCTTGGTCGTAAATCACACATCATGAAATTCGTTCTTTCAGCACTCGCTATTGTTTTGTTTACTCTTGCAAGTTTTGCCCAACCACAGGCCATTTCTTACCAAGCGGTAGCAAGGGATAATAATGGGGCTATTCTAGTTAATACCACACTCTCTATTCAGTTTACCATTAAACAAGGAAGTGCCAACGGTAGTACAACTTATCAAGAAACACATGCTGTTACTAGCGATGCTGTGGGTAGAATATCTTTAGGAATTGGGCGTGGAAACCCAGTAAGTGGAGTGTTTACCACTATTAACTGGGGAAGCTTCCCTTATTTTTTAGAAGTAGAGTTGGACGTGAATGGAACTGGAAGCTTCACCAGCTTAGGAACTAGTGAAATGCTATCTGTACCTTATGCACTATATGCTGAAACATCGGGTTCGAGTGTTGGCGGTGGCAGCGGCTCAAGTAGTTCCAACGGCAATTTTTTAGTGTGGGAGTTTAATGAAGCTATTGCCTACAGCCAGTTTACCAGTACGTGGACTGCTACAACAACTACATCGGGAGACCCTATCGATGAAATAAGCTCCTCCAATGGTAATTTTCTAATAAAGGAGTTTAACGAAGCTAAGGCCTGGAACCAAGCTACTGGGCAGTGGAGTATAGTAACAACCACGTCAGGAGATCCTATTGATGCTGATACCAGCTCTGCAGGTAATTTCCTTGTTCAAGAATTCGATCAAGCGGTTGCTTGGAATAAAAACACGCAACAGTGGAGCTCCATTACTACCGCATCGGGAGACCCTATTGATGGAATTGCCGCAGCTAACGGAAGCTTTTTGATCTGGGAATTTAACGAAGCCATCGCCTGGAGCCCCTCTACCTCTACTTGGACCCGCATTACCACTGCATCGGGAGACCCCATTGATGAAATAACGGTTTCTGGTGGTAACTTCTTGATATATGAATTCAACGAGGCCATAGCTTGGAATGCAACCTCTGGAACATGGACTAGAGTAACTACCGCATCGGGAGACCCCATTGACGGTATACTGGGTGACGAAGATTAATCTCTGACAACTGACACTCCATAATAAACACGACTTTTCATTTTTCCTCATGTATAAATAGAAGTTTCAGCCTCCGTTCATTAACTTAGGAGAATGAGAATACTACTATACCTTTTGATACTCTTATCTAGCTTAAGTGTATCAGCCCAAGCGCCACAAGCCCTCAACTACCAAGCTGTAGCTCGCGATAATGCTGGAGTTATTCTAGCCAACACCAATTTAGATGTCCGGTTTAGCGTAAAACAAACTACGGCTACTGGAACTACAGTATTCCAAGAAACACATGCCGCAAGTACTGATGCGCTAGGTGGTTTTTCTTTGGAAATTGGTAGAGGCGCAGCAAGTACAGGTTCTTTCACCGCTATTAACTGGGCAGCTGGACCTTACTTTCTAGAAGTAGAGCTAGATGTAAATAGCAGCGGTAGTTATACCAGTATGGGTACTAGCGAAATGCTATCGGTGCCATATGCCTTGTACGCAGAAACTGCGGGTTCATCATCTTCTAACTGTGTAAGAATTGCCGACCCATCGGAGTATACTTTTCAATCAGAGTCTCTTGATATGAATGGTTATTATAGCGTCGACTACCTTGTAGACACTACAATTTGGGAAAACATGACTATTGCCGTAGGAAGTGCTAAATACTATGTCAATGGTAATTATAGAGGTCTATCAGGAGTTGGAATGCTTATTGAGGTGCCCTTTGCCAGGGGGTCTGTAAGAAGCGTTATGCCAGGTGATTCGGTTCGTACAATATTTACGATCCATACGGAAGAGTGCTTAGTGAAATTTGAACACAATGCGATAGCCCAACCATAACAAAAGAAATACGATGAAAAATTTATTAAGCTTTCTAGCATCAATTTTGATTATAACTACGCTTTTAGCCCAAGCACCACAAGCCCTGAACTATCAAGCTGTAGCTCGTGATAATGCCGGTGTTATTCTAGCCAACACCAATTTAGATGTCCGGTTTACCGTAAAACAAACTACAGCTACAGGAACTACTGTTTTCCAAGAAACACACGCTACAAGTACTGATGCCCTAGGTGGTTTCTCACTAGAAATTGGTAGAGGTACAGCAAGTACAGGTTCATTCACCGCAATTAATTGGTCTGCAGGGCCTTACTTTTTAGAAGTAGAGCTAGATGTAAATAGTAGCGGTAGCTATACCAGTATGGGTACTAGCGAAATGCTTTCTGTGCCTTATGCTTTGTATGCGGAGACGGCAGGGTCAATTGCGAACTTCAATAATAATACCCCTTGCATAGATACTATAACCATCTCAGACCCTAGGTTTACTTTTAATAGAGATACGATCGGCGACCTCAACAATGACGGTCTATCTGATTATGCAGCATATATTGTAATGGACACGAGCTTCATCAATGAAATAACCGACCCTGACTTTCTTTCAAAAACATACATCAATGGTGTAATGACTGGCGTTTTCCGAAACCCTAATCCTACACCTTGGGTAAGTTTTGCAGCAACATCTCCATTAGTGATCAGTACAACAGGGTGCGTTATTAATAGCATCAATACTGGCGATATAGTGAAATGTGAATTGATATGGGAAGTGTTAGGCTGCCATATACTATTGATATACGAAAAACAACTTTAAGCATGAAACTTCTTACCATCGTAGCAGCTCTAGTAGTTAGTTTAACTGTTTTCGCCCAAGCGCCACAAGCCCTCAACTATCAAGCAGTAGCTCGCGATAATGCTGGGGCTATTCTAGCCAACACCAATTTAGATGTCCGGTTTAGCGTAAAACAAACTACGGCTACTGGAACTACAGTATTCCAAGAAACACATGCCGCAAGTACTGATGCGCTAGGTGGTTTCTCTTTGGAAATTGGTAGAGGCGCAGCAAGTACAGGTTCTTTCACCGCTATTAATTGGGGCGCAGGACCATACTTTCTAGAAGTAGAGCTAGATGTGAACAGCAGCGGTAGTTACACCAGTATGGGTACTAGCGAAATGCTTTCTGTACCCTATGCGCTTTATGCGGAGACTGCGGGTATTGCAGATAGCGTAGTTAACCCAAGTAGTAGTAATGATTCTTACTTATCCTCTATGGATAGTAGCTGGCTAACACTAGACACTATAATAAGAAATGACGATAATAATGACTTTATATTGGATGAAGCTGAGGTTATTTTTGATAGGTCTTTGTCTTACAGACAAGAAATAATTTCAGGTACCGTTCCTTATCGAGTATATGTGAACGGCACTCTAGTTAGAATTACGGACATCACAGTAGGAGGCATTAACCTACTGAATCAAGGACTTTTCCGAATTGTATATCGGGCAAATGACTTGACTCCTGGAGATATTGTAGAGTTCGTTGGGTATCACCAAACACCTAATGGTCTCCTCTCTCATCAATTCACATTTACATTTTAATCGATAATGAAACAACTGTTTAAGTTATTACTAGTTCTATGTGCTGCTAGCACGTTAACTTTCGCGCAAGCACCACAAGCATTAAATTACCAAGCAGTAGCTCGCGATAATGCAGGTGTTATTCTTGCCAACACCAATCTGGATGTACGCTTTACCGTTAAACAAACTACGGCTACTGGAACTACAGTTTTTCAAGAAACACATGCCACAGCCACTGATGCCATGGGGGGGTTCACCTTAGAAATTGGTCGTGGAACGGCTAGTACGGGTTCTTTCACAGCAATTAATTGGGCAGCAGGCCCCTACTTTTTAGAAGTAGAACTAGACGTAAACAGCAGCGGGAGCTATACCAGCATGGGTACTAGCGAAATGCTTTCGGTACCTTATTCGCAATATGCTAATAGGGCTGGTATTGCTGATAGTTTGGTGGGTTTCAGTGCTTTATTTGGTAACAAAAGTTGCTACACCGAATATGACAACTCCACATTTACAGTGATTGCCGACTCACTTACTGATCAGAATAATAATGGTACTAAAGGGGCATTTATAGCTCACATAGAATTATCAGACTCTAATTTCTTTTGCCGACAGTTAGTAGGCACAAGAACCTTTGCGGCTAAAGTAAATGGTATACTCATGTACAATGGAGTAGCCAATGGGTTTAACGGTCCTTGTACTCCAACTAAATCAATAACCTTTGTTACTAACGAAAATAGCTTTACCGTTCAAGCGGGAGATTTTTTAGAATTATATCAGATAATAATTTCTGAAAGAGGTATAGAGGCATTAAAATTCGAAAAACAGCTCTAACCAACTTCCAAACCATACTTAACCAACAACCCAGGCAAACCCTCTAAAGAGAATTTCGCCCCTTTCACTCGGTTATTTTCGGGGTCAATAAAGAAGTGTTGAGCAGTACGCAGATCTGCCCCCTCTAAGTTAGTTTGGTCAAATATTGCTCCTGATAGATCGCAATTGCTTAGCACTGCTTTACTCAGGTTGGTTTCGTAAAAGTCTACTTCTATAAGCTTACAGTCGTTGAATTGCGTTCCCTTCAAGTCCAAACTACTAAAGCCACATAAGCTCATATCGCAGTTGGTAAATTGAAGGGATAACAAAAAGGTATTACAGTTATCATAGCGCAGGCCCAATAGCTTGCATTGCTGAAAAGCAACTTCTTGAAAGGTAGTTTTATCCAGCTTGGCATTACTTAAGTCGCAATGGATAAATTCACAATCAACAAATCTGAAGCTACCCAAGTCGGCATTGGCAAAGGTGCAGTTATCGAACGTACAGCCTTCATATTCATCTTTTTCAAGCGGGGTTTCTGAGAATTGAAGGTTTTTATAGATCTCTTGATAAGGCATATAATGAAGATAAGAAGAGCATTATTAAATTAGGAGTATGAAAACCACAGAACAGATAGCCCAACACATTCACCAGGTATATTTTGGAGGTAATTGGACGGCATCAAACTTAAAAACGCTCCTTTCAGATGTTACTTGGCAACAGGCCAATAAACAGGTAAGCGGCTTTAACACCATACTAACACTCACTAGCCATATCCATTGGTATGTGCGTACCCAAACTAAAGTATTAGCGGGTGGACCACTAGAGGGTAGTGATAAGGAAAGTTTTGAGCACCCACCCATTAATTCTGAAGACGATTGGCAGCAATTACAACAAACCATGTGGAAAGAAGCTGAACACTTTACCACCTTGATTAGCCAACTGCCTGACGAAAAACTACACCAACCCTTTGTACATGAAAAGTATGGTACCTACTACCGAAACCTAAGTGGTTTCTTAGAGCACACCCACTATCATTTAGGGCAAATAGCTTTTTTAAAGAAACTTTTATAAAAACTCTATTCTCCTTCGGGCAGGCTTTTGGTTTGGCAATTGGCAGCCCTATATATATAGGGCTGCCAATTGCCAAACCAAAACGCAGGGCCAGCTTCCGCTAAAGCCATTATCTTTGCGCTAACAAAAACGCTATGCCTGACCTACTCTACAAAAATTTCCATCATGAAAGCGATATACAGATACGATTTTGCGATCTGGATGGGTTGAATCATGTGAATAATGCCAATTACCTGTCCTTCATTGAATTGGCACGTACACAGTATTTTAACCACACCATTAGGATGGAGGTAGACCATTCGCGATATAGCGTGATACTGGCAAAGGCTACTATTGATTATAAAGTACCTATCCTTTGGGGCGATACTATTAAGGTATATACGCGCTGCTCCCGATTAGGTAATAAGAGTTTTGACCTGGAGTACGCTATAGTGAACACCAAACACGATGAGCCTGTTGAAGTAGCAACAGCGCATACCATTATGGTAACCTACGATTACAAAGATGAACGCTCAATCGTTTTACTGCCCGAGTGGCGACAAGCTCTAATAGACTATGAAGGCGGCATTTAACATCCTTTTTCTTACATCACTATTGCTAGCATCTTGCCAGTCATCGCAAGATGGTTTGATAAATGGAAAACCTTTCCCTGAACTAGCTTTAAACGGGTTAAACGACGATAAAATAGATGTAAAAGAACTGAAGGGAAAGCTAGTGTTGGTCGATTTTTGGGCGTCGTGGTGTAAACCGTGCAGGGTGGTGAATCCCGAGCTGGTTCGCATTTACAACAAGTATAACAAAGCCCAGTTTCAAGGTGCCGATGGCTTTGAAATATACAGCATTTCGCTAGATACGGATAAGGACAAGTGGAAGAAGGCTATTTCACGAGATAATTTGGACTGGCCTTATCATGTTAGCGAACTGGAAGGTTGGAAAGCAGGATCTATACAACAACTGGATGTGCGAGCAATACCAGCCTCCTTTTTACTCGACCAAAATGGTGTTATAATCGGGAAAGATCTACTCTATTACGACCTAGAGAAACTGCTGGAAAAAAGACTAGCACTACCTGCCAACTGACAAATTGTCAAAAGCTCCGTACTGGCAAGATTATTGTCGCTACCTTTGCGCCAAATTTTAGCCCCATGAGCGAAGAATTGAAAGAGAATGTAGTCGGAAAAGTAGAAAATGTGACCATAGAAGTGGAAGACAACGATAAAAAAGTGACCATAGACGTTGAAGGTCAAGAGGAGCAACAAGTGGAAGACACAGCTTCTGACAACACAGAAGAAGCACCCAAAGAGGAGAAGAAAGAAAAGTCTTCTTTTTTTGGGAAAGGCAAGTCTGCCAAATTGAAAGAGGAGATAGAAGACCTCGAAACCAAAAATGGTGAGTTGAAAGACAAGTACTTGCGCCTATTTGCTGATTTTGATAACTACAAGAAGCGAATGGCCAAAGAGCGTATTGAATTAATGAATACCGCTGGAAAAGACATTTTGCAAGACTTCTTACCAGTATTAGATGATTTTGGAAGGGCTATAGAGGCCGTAGAAAAAGCCGAAGACGTAGCTACCGCAAAAGAAGGCATGGAGCTTATCTTCAATAAACTGAAGAATAACTTAACTGCCAAAGGATTAAAACCGATGGAAAGCACAGGGGAAAATTTTGACCCTGAATTTCACGAAGCATTAACGGAAATACCTGCCCCAACTGAAGAGTTGAAAGGCAAAGTAGTAGACACCATAGAAAAGGGCTATTACCTGAACGACCGTATCATACGATACGCAAAAGTAGTAGTAGGAAAATAAGATGGCCAGAGATTATTACGACATATTAGGCGTTGACAAGAGTGCCAGCGAAACAGAAATAAAGAAAGCTTACCGCAAGGTAGCCCTTAAGTTTCACCCCGATAGGAACCCTGACAATCCCGATGCAGAAGCCAAGTTTAAAGAGGCGGCAGAAGCATATGAGATATTGAGCGATAGCAGCAAAAAAGCCCGCTACGATCAATATGGCCATGCTGGTGTAAAA
>CAYGTK010000141.1:0-11335 GCA_964352775.1 uncultured Chitinophagaceae bacterium | reverse complement strand
GGCCGCACCAAAACAGCTTACCGTAGGGGTGCTGCTTAGCGAGACAAGAGGGCATGGGTTTTGCGCAAGTAGTGCAATAGAGAAGCCTAATAGAAAAAAGATGATGGTTAATATCCGCATGCTTAAAAAGGCGCTTATCGAACGATAGTAATAGTACCAGTAATGGTTTCACCACCACCGTAAAGGTCGATCACGAAATAATAGGTGTCAGAAGGTAATGGTTTACCATTATGTGTTCCATCCCATGGCTCACCGTATCCTTTAGACTCTAATATGGCATTACCCCATTTGTTAAAGATCTTAACGGTGATGTCTTGGAACTCATTAATGTTACCTATTATCCACGTATCGTTCTTACCATCACCATTTGGTGTGAAGGAGTTAGGGATACGTACACATTCAAGATCGCTTTCTTCCATAGATACCTGTAACGAGTCGGTACAACCATATCCGTCAGTAACGGTCACGGTGTAATCACCTGGCTCAAGGTTAACTATTTTAGGTGTAACATCTCCATTGCTCCAGCTAAAGGTAAGTGGCTCATATCCGCCTACTACGCCTATTTCAATTGTACCATTGTTCTTGTCATAACAGGTAGCTGGTTTCATTTCAACCAATTCCACGGCCACTTTTTCTGCTTCTAGTATCTCTATTGCAGCTTCTGTTTCACAGCTAAATGCATCAGTAACCGTAAGCGTGTATGTTCCAGCAGTTAACTCTTTTAGTGTGTCGCTCTGGTTGCCCGTGTTCCACTCATAGTTATACGGTGCTGTACCTCCAATTACTGTAGGTAGTATGTTACCAGTGGTAGCTCCATTACAGTTAATATCCGTCGGGTCTAGCTTCACTTCAAGAAGATCAGGCTGGTTCACAGCAATGAAATCGCTGATAGAACATCCATTAGCGTCAGTTACTCTGAACAAGTAATTACCTGCTGGCACCTCTTCTGTACTTAGCTGCTCATTGCTGAACGAACGCAGTGTATCTGCCCATAAGTAAGTGTATGGAGTAGTTCCTCCAAGAACTTTAGCAGCAACTGATCCGTCAGATCCATCAAAACAAGTCACATCATTAGCTGCTAACGAAAGCACTAGTGAAGTACCTGGCTCTTGTATCATACCACCACTAATAACAGAGCAACCTTGTGCATCTGTAACGGTAAGTGTATAAATACCAGCTGTAAGCTCAAAGTTATCTTTGGTAGAACCTCCACCAGCCCAGTTATATGTATATGGACCAGTTCCACCACCAGTAGTAGTTCTAATAGCTCCTGTGTTACCGTCTTTACAAGCCACGTTCTCCATTGCAGCTTCAGTTTGAAGCATACCTGGTTGTTGTATCAATGCATCTGAAGTAGTACTACACCCATTTGCATCAGTAACAGTAAGCGTATAAGACCCTGCAATAAAGTTGCTTACGTTGGCATTAACATCTCCATTGCTCCATAAGTAAGTGTATGGGCCAGTACCGCCAGTGGCAGTAGTAGCAGCAACACCATTAGCAGCTTGGAAACAAGTAGCATCTGTAGTATTAATAGTAATATCTACTGGGCGCGCGGGCTCAGCTACAGTTATAAGTCCTGCAGTTGTACATCCATTGGCATCAGTAACTGTTATGCTGTAATCGTCAGCGGCAATGTTATTCAAGTCTTCATCAGTAGTAGACATTACCACAAATGAAGTATTAGCCCACATATAGCTGTATGGAGGAGTACCTCCTGTAGAAGTAACATCAATAGCTCCATTCTCACCATTAAAGCAACTTACAGCTACCGTAGTAGAAGTAAATGCAAGCGGAATAGTAGGGCCAAGAACTACAGCGGTGTCTTGAAGAACACATGCTTTATCATCCGTAATGGTAACTATGTACGTTCCAGGATCAACATTGCTTAGGTCTTTAGTAGCAGCCGTTCCACCGCTAGCTAATTGCCAGTTGTATACGTATGGGCTTGTTCCACCAGTTACATTTACGGTCACACTTCCATCTGAGCCGCTAAAGCAACTTACTGGAGTAGTAGTAATAGAGCTTGACAAACCTTGTTCAGGTTGCGTTAAGGTATCACTAACTACTAGTGTACAGTTGTTAAGGTCAGTTACGGTAACCGTATAAATACCCGCCGGTACATTGGCAATGGAGGAAAGAATTCCACCATTACTCCATGTGTATACATATTGTATGGTTCCACCAGTTACATCAACTGAAAGTGTTCCATCACTTCCACCGAAGCAACTTATCTCCGTTCCAGTGGTAGTGGCTGCAAGTGGTGCAAGTGGTTGGTCTATCGTTATCGTGATAGCTTCCGTACAACCATTAGCATCAGTTATTGTAGCAGTATAGTCATCTGCGGGTAGGTTGCTCAAGTTAGCACCTTGAAGCGTCATAACTATATGGCTAGCGTTCGACCACATAATATCATATGGGGCAACACCACCAAGAACTGTAACAGCTAGGCTTCCATCTGTTCCATCAAAACAAGTAACATCAACATGAGTTTCTGACAATACTATTGCCGTTGGCTCTATTAGTGTTTCGCTTGGAGTGGAGATACATCCATTATCATCAGTAACAGTAACGGTGTATGTTCCTATACTCAGGTCAGTAAGATCTTCCGTAGTTGCTGAAGTATTCCATGCATATGTGTATGGAGAAGTTCCGCCAGCTACAGTGAGGTCTAATTCACCATCAGCACCTGCATTACAGCTTACATCCGTTTTGGTAATAAATGTGCTTAAAGCAGCTAATGGCTCGTTAACCATTACCGATATACTTGTAGCACAAGCACTAGCATCAGTTATGTTCAACTGATAACTACCAGCAGGTACGTTTGTAAGGTCTTCTGTAGTAGCACCTGTATTCCATAAGAAGGTATACGCTCCAGTTCCGCCAATAACAGCTACATCAATAGCTCCTGTGCTACTTCCGTTACAATCAACATCAGTAATAGTCCATGTAGGTGTAATGCTGTCTGTAGGTTCAGCAATAATTACTGTTTCAGAAGCAGTACAACCATTGGCATCAGTAACTAATGCATCATAAGTGTCAGCCGCTAGGTTAATAGCGTTTACTGTTTTATTAGCCAGTACAATACCATTTTGACCAGACCAATCAACATTATATGGTGTTGTACCACCAGTAAGTGTGAGGTCTATAGATCCTGTATTCTCACCAAAGCAAAGCACATCCACTTTTGTAGAAGTAATACTAATAGGAGTTGCTGGCTCATTTATAACTGGACTGATAACATCAGTACAACCTTTATCATCCGTTACGGTAAGGGTGTAAGTACCAGCTGTTAAAGCGGTAAGCTGTGGAGTAGCCCCGCCATTACTCCAAGTATAGGTGTAAGGTGCTGTTCCTCCGGCTACGTTAACTGTAATTATTCCCGTAGGAGAACCAGTACACAATACATCAGTAGTTGTAGATGTAGCTAATAGAGGGAAAGGTTCTGTAATACTATAGTTATCAGAAAATTCACAACCATTTGCATCGCTCAAGGTCACGGTGTATGTTCCTTGTGCTAGGCCAGTAGCTATTTGTGTAGTTTGTCCATCGCTCCAAGCATAGGTGTATGGAGGTGTTCCACCAATAGGAGTAATATCTATACTGCCATCTGCCTGCGCATTACAACTTACATCAGTTGTAGTAAAGGTCAGTACATCAAGTACAAAAGCAGGTTCATTTATCTTGTAGTCAGCAAAAGCTATACAACCAAAATCATTAACCACCTCTACAAAGTGAATGCCTGCTGGCATGTTGGTGATAGTGTTGCTCGTGCTATTACTAACATTGTTCACCCCATTACTCCATTGGTAAGTATATGGAGGCTCACCGTTAGTTATTGTCACGGTCATTTCCCCAGTGGAGTCGCCAAAACAGACGACATCTTGACCAACCATTGTAGCATTGTAATCTAATGCATCGAGTCGGAAGGTGCTGGATGTGGATGTTTCTGTTCCTGCTATCTGCCATGTTCGGTCAAAGTAAGTCCACGTGACTGCCCCAAC
Source organism: uncultured Chitinophagaceae bacterium (assembly GCA_964352775.1). Lineage (GTDB taxonomy): Bacteria > Bacteroidota > Bacteroidia > Chitinophagales > CAIOSU01 > CAYGTK01. The sequence goes on along the minus strand of CAYGTK010000141.1, from coordinate 7,331 downwards.
TGGAATGGTAGTTGACCATAATGGCCCGAATATAAAGGAGAAACTAGGAGAGACGACAGGTGGCACCACAATAGGTGGTGAACAGACCAGTCTTATCCCACAAGGATAAGGTACCCCCCATTTGGAACACCATTTGGGCCACGGTATACACAGCGGCGGAATGGTGAATCCCGGAATTATAGTAATAGAAGGTATCACGAGCCCAAATTCAAGCGCCGAGAAGGCAAACTCGAAGGAGAGACTGTCAGATGTCTTATTTCGGAAGGAATTGGTCTCTGAATAATCCGTTGTAACATCCATAAAATCGAAATTACATGGATAGGTGACATTCAGATCGTTCCCGACCTCGAACGGAACTTTTTTGGACCAGCCGGAGCCGACGACATTATTAGAGGCATCTACTTCAAAGTATTCTACAGGATAGGGGAAGGTGAGTTCGCCGTTTATTTTCGGGCAATAATAAAACTCCTGCTTCATGGTTAGCCGCGCTATAAAGTTGGCTGTGAAGATGTTATAATAAAAGTAGGGAGGGTTGGAAACGCCCGGTATGGGGAAGTCGTACCTGAAACTGAGCACATTGAGTATGGCCTTTATTATAGGACCGACGGGAGGTGGAATTAAACCAGTAAAGTTCTTTAAGAACTCAATGATGTCCATATCCACAGTAATGTAGTTATACTCACCAGTAGCAACCAGACACTGGTCGGCTGGTCGTATATTACTAGTAGTCATCACATTTGGTATGTCAAGATCTAGGGTGATACCTAAACCAGTATTTACTGATACAGGAAGAAGTGTTTGGGTACATATCCAAGGTACACACGAAACAGTTGGGTTAGGAGGAATGCTAGGGTTACAACATGGGTAAGTAACAGCTTGCGGGCTGATCTCAAATATTGTTATTGTAGTACTTGTATTTATACTAAGAGGTGGTATGGTAACACAGCCGATAAGACAAACCTGTCCACTCAAGCTTACTCTAAAACCAATATCCATATACAAACCAATAGTTCCAGCTTGTGGAAATAGGGTTTCTATTTCTGCTTGTTGGGCAGCTGTAAAGTCGGATGTTATGCGAATGGATTCCCCTTTATCAAAGCTGTTGGGGTCGGGCGCAGTCAATTCAATATTTGCAGGATAGGTAATGTCTATCTCTCCTGTGGTAAAACCCTTTATCTCAAAGTAGGGGGTAATGTAAAACCCTGCTCCAAAGGTTAAGTTAGCACCGATCTTTGCTCCAAAAATAGTTGCAATACCAGTTCCAACAGAAATTGGATTGTAGGGTACATTAATATTGAAGATGTTCTGGCGACGATTAAGTGTAAATGCACTACCTGGCCCCCACATGCTTTGCCCTGTAGTGGTAAAGGTGAGGTTATCGTTTACTGGAAATGTTTGTGCATCAACATTAGTTGATGTTAACAGTAGTAAGGGTAGAAGGAATAAAGCTAATAGCTGTTTCACGGGTTACTATTTTAAAATTGAATAGTAAGTAAGCTCTTTCGCACTTGCTCGTCCATGTATTCTTCCATCATAAGTGGATATACAGCGTCTATCCTAACCAGTTCGAAATCTCTTCCTGTTAGTAGTACTATACGCACGTACTTCATTCCGTTATTATCAAATGTCAGCTTGTAGATGTGAGCAGCTGCTCCGTTATCTACTTTTGTTTTTTCGTCAGCTATCCAAGTGTAACCTTGTTTTGCCATTTCCTCTGGTGTCATCCCCATTTCAGCAACTTCCAAATTGCTGCCCATGTAACCCATCACCATAATGGCTGAAGAGGCACCTACATTTACGAATCCGTTTTTCCCTTCGCCTAGTTCATAATTGGCAGGAAGCTCTAAGGTATACTTAGTTCCAGGTACTGGAGTTCTATTACCATCTTGCCCGTAGGACAACTGTGAGAATGATATCAATGTTATCAAACAAAAGATAATAGGGTAAAACAGAGAGAGGGTTGCATTCCGTTTCATAGGCATTATAATATTCTACAGTGAAGACTACGTCAAAACTACTACAAAAAACCTCGTAGTAAAAGTATCTTCCTTACTTTTACCATCTATAGTTCACTGTATTATTCACATAGTAATTCATCCAATGTTTAAAATCAAGTCTTTTTTAGTCACAGTCTTATGCTTGGTGATCTTTTCTGATGTAAAGGCAGATGATTTCTTCTGGGTGAATGGTACGGGTAACTGGTCAGACTTTACTAATCACTGGCAAGATACTAGTGGCGCATTCTATAATCGTATTCCTTCATTTAATGACAACGTGTTTTTTACGGATAGCTCGTTCACTACGGCTGGCGAAACGGTTACCGTAGATATTACCAGTGCGAGGTTTGCAGATATGCGTTGGATAAATACAGTGCCAGGCGTGGTTCTAGCAGGTACTACTGCTGATACTCTGACTACTCGTGGTACCATTCAGTTCTCGGCGGGTTTGGTCAATAACTTTGACGGCCTCGTTATTTTGGCTTCTGAGAATATGGATTCTGTTATTACTGCGGGAGTTTCATTTCCTGGAACGGTATATGTCAATGCTACTGGTAGTTACGCGCTAATAGGAGACTGGAATATTGCTGGAGAGCTACTATTAAGAGAGGGAGGGTTAAATTCAAATAATAACAATATAACATCCGCACGATTTATTTCTAATACAACAAGAACTAGGCAATTAGACTTAGGTACTTCTACTTTTACCGTTACAGATAGTGCTGCGGCTTGGGATGTTTTGCTTACAGGAGCTTCTTATTTTATAAATACTAGTACTATAGTGCTTAATTACGCTGGTGCTGAAGAGGTCCGTTTTGTTTCAGGTGGTTCGTTGATAAATTATGGAACGGTTCAGGTATTTTCTCCCAATACACGATTCACTATTGATGGGAAATTTGCGCAACTCACCTTAGAGCCAGGTGTAAGTTTGACCTTGCCAGCTAGTCGAATTCAAGAAACAGTTGCTTTCACAGCAATAGGTACTTGCCCATTACCGATCGCTATTAGTTCTGATTTTAGAGGCCTTCAAGCCTTGTTGCAACAAAATGCAGGTACAGTTTCAGGAGATTACCTGCAGCTACAAGATCTTTCGGCTATAGGCGGTGCTACTTTCAATGCAATTAATTCCAACGACCTAGGTAATGTAACCAACTGGAACATAACGGAAGCTGCAGGCCCAGCTGAACTTTATTGGATAGGAGGAAATGGAAATTGGAGCAATGCAGCTAATTGGTCTACCATGTCTGGTAGCACGCCCGCTAATTGTTTGCCAGGACCGAATACCGATGTGTTTTTTGATGCCAATTCTTTTTTTACGGCAACAGACTCTGTTAAAGTAGATAAGAACAGCTGGTGTAAAAACATGACCTGGACTGGGGCGACTACCAACCCAACCCTAAGTGGAATTAGGGTAAACTTGGAGATAAGAGGAAACATAATTTTCATTGCAGCCATGACTGCACCGTACAGCGGAACTTACTACTTAACAGGAGCAGCAGGACAAACGCTAACAACCAATGGCTTAACACTGAATGGAAACTTGCGAGTAGATAATACTACAGGTTCACTAACTATAAGCGACCCATTGACTTCTACGGCTGATGTAATAGTAAATAATGGTGCCTTTGATGCCAATGGGAATGATCTTAATATTTCAGGTTTGATAAGTAGTGGTTTCAGCCCTACTACGATCACAGTTCCTAATATTGATGTTACTCTTACTGGCGATAGCTTAGCTTGGTTACTTAACCCAGTTGGGGTTACCTATAGTGGAGCGGGTAATACCATCAATGTAGCATCTCCGTCACTAGACCCAACTACATTTGGTGGTGGAAGCCAAATGTATAATATAGTGAACCTTCAAGCCAGCTCTACTAATGTAGAAGGTGATAACAGTTTTGCTTTATTGAATATAGGAACGGGTAATACGCTCACCTTATTTACAGGCTCTACGCAAACTGTTGATTCATTAATAGCAATAGGTACATGTGAGGATGTGGTTACCATTGAGTCTATTAATTTTTTAGATACAGCCCCAACGATAGTTAAAACAGGATTCGACACACTGAATGTGGATTTCTGCTTTATCAATAATGTAACGGCAGATACAACAGGTGGAAAAGTATACCAAGCCGCTAATACCCAACTGAGTAATAATACTACTGGCTGGGATGCAACAAATGCATTTACGGGTGATACTTATTACTGGATAGGAAATTCGGGCCTATGGAACGTAGCCAGCAACTGGTCGTTGAATTCGGGGGGGGGACCAACTACTTGTTTACCAACCTTTTTGGATACGGTAATATTTGATGCTAACTCCTTCAATGGTGCTGGACAAACAGTAACAGTAGATCAAGATGCTTTCTGTTCGGTAATGGACTGGACGGCAGCCACTAATAACCCTGAATTACTTCTTTTCAGAAACATTAATGTTCGGTCATCGATATTTCTTACGGCCAATATGAGCGCCGGCGCAGCTAATGTTGGAAATCAGTTCAACAGTCAGCTAAAGTTGGTAACCGATAGCAACAATGCCTTCTTGAATACAGCAGCAGTTTCTATTGGGACCATAGTTGCCTTTGATGGAGCACGCCTGAACGATACCTTATTCTTACAAAGCGACTTAGTGCTTGATACTACATCCAGTACTTTCTTGATAGCTGAGGGTACTTTTATTACTAACAACAACGACATAAAGGCGGCGAATATGAGTTTGCTGTCCAATTTACCTAAGCTATTACATTTGGGCTCGTCCACCATCTCGCTTTCTGGTAATTGGGATGCGACACTAGCCACAACTAATACTACAATAGACCCAGGCACATCGCAAATGTTCCTTTTAGGCTTGATACCTGATACCCGCTTTTCAGGAGGTAGTAATAGCTACTACGATGTAGATATTTCTTTCGATCAACTTAGGGGCTTAGTAGATACCGTTCTTCTTTTAGGAACTAACAGCTTTAATGATCTAACCATAAACGAGGGTGGAGTATTAAGACTAGAAAACACTACTCAAACTGTAGCTGGTGTTTTTACCGCTATAGGAACCTGTTTAGATAGTATCTATTTGTTGTCTAACTCTCCAGGTAACCAATTCATCATAAACCAAGCAGCTGGAACTGCACGTGGCGAGTGTGTAGTAACGGAAGATGCACTTGCGCAAGGTGGTGCTACTTTCAACCTTTTCTTTAGTGATAACGCGGGTAATTCTACAGGGTGGACTTTTTCTACACAAACCTCATCAATACCGGGCTTTACAACGCCAACATTTAATGTTTGCCAAGGTGATACGGTCAATTTTACCAATACCAGTACCTCTTTTGATGGAAACGTAAGCTCTCTATCATGGGAATGGGATTTTGAGAACGTAGGAACGGATACCAGCTTTCAACCCGCAATAGTGCTGCCTGGTGCAGGAGTTTATGAGATAACATTGACCAGTACTTTTTCTAACGGATGTGAGGAGCAATTCCTTGATTCAGTAGAGGTGCTTGATCTGGACATCATTTTGCGTTCTACTTCTTTAGGAGGCTCCATTTGTGAAGGCGATGCCGTTACTTTCTTCTTAGATGATGATGCAGATACGTATCAGTTCTTGATAAATGGAGTAGCGCAAGGCCCGTTCAGTACCGATACCTTTTTTACCACTTCTACCTTAGCTACTACCGATACCGTTTCAGTTGTGTTCACTAGTGGTGCATGTACTTACGAAGGAGCACCTACCTATACTTACGACGTAATAGTAGGTGCACCTATAAACTTGGTGAGCGACGATGCTGATACTACTATCTGTGCAGGCGATCAAGTAATTCTAAGCGGTTCAGGTGCTGATGTTTATTCTTACTATATCAACGGAATTGAAATAGGCTTCCCACAAGCGGATTCTACCTTAACTACCACTACCTTATCTAATAATGATACCGTTACAGTATTTGGGAACGTTACTGGTAATGCCTGTGGAGCGTTCTCTAATGATCTGATATTTACAGTTAACCCCATTCCGAACGTAACTCTTACTTCACCAACAGGTCTGGTTATATGTGATAACGAGACCATTACCCTGAGTGCTAATGGTGGCGATAGCTACGAGTTCTTTGTTAACGGTGTTTCTGCTACGGGTGTAGTGGCCGATTCCTTCTACATTACCGATTCTATACGAGATGGTCAGATAATTGGCGTAACTGGCGATTCACTTGGTTGTGTTAGCCAAAGCCCAGGTTTGTCTTTCACGGTAAATTCTAGCCCCACTATATTCTCTACTTCTAGTGAACCAGATAATGCTATATGTGAGGGCGACCCCGTTACATTTAGTGCATTCGGTGCATCTGCCTACGAATTCTTTATTGATGGCGTTCAGGCACAAATAGGGCCAAGTAATATCTTCTCTACTAGCAGTTTAGCTGATGGTGAGATAGTTAGCGTGGCTGGTATAGCGAATGGTTGTTCGTCAGAATTACCAGGCGATACATTTGCTGTGAGCCCTATTCCAGTTCTAACTTTCGATCGTATAACACCTGATACTGTTATTTGTCAGTTACAGGAAGTGGTTTTTGTTGCTTCTGGTGCTGATAGTTTCGGCTTTTTCATAGATGGAGTATTAAGCCAAGGCCCAAGTACCCTAGATACCTTTGCTACCACGGCAATATTAGATGACGACATAGTTTCAGTTACTGGTTACAATACCACTGGTTGTTCGGCAGAGGCTGATACTACGTATGATTTTGATGTGCTTCCTATTCCATTTGTGAATCTCTTCAGTACTGACTTAGATAGTAGTATCACACTTTGCGAGCCAGTTACCTTTACTGCGATAGGAGCCGATACATTTGAGTTCTTTATTGATGGCTTTTCACAAGGAATTGCTTCGGCTACAAATACGTTTACTACCAATGCTATTCTAGATGGGCAGGTAGTAAGTGTCGTTGGTAGCAACACCCAATGCCCTGCACCTGGGCAGAACGATTTCCCTTTTACAGTAGATCCTCTTTCGCCAATCAGCATTAGTAGTTCTATACCGAACGATACGGTTTGTGCTGGCGAGGGAGCTACTTTTAGTATTACTGGAAATGCTGATACCTACGAGTTCTTTATCAACGGAGTTGGTCAAGGTGCAAGTGGGTCGAAGTCTTTCAATATCCCAGTGTTGAATGATGGGGATGAGCTAAGTGCTATTGGTTACACTTTTGGTTGTCCAAGTCCAAGTATAGATACGGTTTCTATGACGGTACTTTCGGCACCAGTAGTAACTATGTTAAGCTCCGATCCTGACTTGACCATTTGATTTGGCGACACCTTGAAATTTACTGCAAGCAGAGCTACTAGCTACGAGTT
>CAYGTK010000140.1:0-11780 GCA_964352775.1 uncultured Chitinophagaceae bacterium | reverse complement strand
GGGTAATTTAGGCTTGATAAAAGCTGCCCAAAAGTTTGATGAAACAAAAGGTTTCAAATTCATTTCTTACGCTGTTTGGTGGATACGTCAAAGCATTTTGCAGGGATTGGTAGAGCAAGCTCGTATTGTACGCTTACCGCTTAATAAAGTGGGGTCGTTCAATCAGATAACTAAAACGATGTCGCGCTTTGAGCAAGAGTATCAACGTGAACCTACTAATGAGGAGTTAGAGGAAATACTCAAAATAAATAAAAAAGAAATTGATGCCTTAATTCAAAGTGCTACCCGCCATTTGAGCATGGATGCACCGATGAATACGGATTCTGATAGTGGCAACTTGTACGATATATTGGCGGATGGAGATATGACCGATGCTGATCGAAAGCTGCTGAAGGAATCGATGCATAAAGAAATAGACAAGATAATGAGCATACTCCCAATTAGGGATGCCGAAATTGTGTCGTACTACTATGGTCTGAAAGGGGAAACCACGATGACTTTAGAAGAAATTGGTGATCGACTAGGCTTGACCAGAGAGCGTGTGCGCCAAATAAAAGAACGTTCGCTGCGCAGATTGCGTAAGGCAACGGGATCTAACTCGCTTAAATACTATTTAGGTATGTAGCGGATACAGAGTTAAAACAACAAAGGCTTTCCTAATTGGAAAGCCTTTGTTGTTTGATATGTCTTTAATTCTATCCATCAGTAGCTTCCGCGGCGGCAGCCTCTTGTTGTTGAATTTGCGAGATCAGATCTAAATTTCCTTTTGCCAATTCAAAATCAGGAGATACCTCTAAGGCCTTCTGCAGCACCATAGCGGCATCTTGGTAATTCTTTAGGTCTATGTTCAGCACACCGTTCAAGTTGTATATAGCAGCTATCATTGGAACATCCTGCTGACGGTTCTGGCCATAGTTTATCATTACAGTGGCTTTTTCAACCCCCTTATCAGCTACTAAAGCATTTAGGGATGTGTTACATTCTTGGTAACGCTTTAAACGATACTGAATAGAAGCTATTTGATACAAGTGATCGACTTTATTCGATTTTGCATACAGCTTTTGGTAGTTTTCTAGCGATTCTCCTAACAAGCCTAGCATTTCTTCCGAAACTGCCATTCGCTCAAGTAGTATGGTGTCTTCCGTATTTTCACCAGCCATCTCTCTACTTAGCAAGAGACTTTGGGCGTACATGCCCGTTGAAAAGTAAAGGTCTAATAGGGTGTCTTTGTAAGGTCCTTTATTATCATTAAGTACAAGTAACTCATACAAAGCCCCCCGCATCATCTGAGCGTCTGCCACATTTCTGGCTTGTGCCAATATTTTCTTTTGGTGAGCAATTTGGACTTCGTTGTTCTGCTGCATGCATCCTACTAAAAGCAGAATAGGTAAAGCAGCGGTAAGTAATAGGCTTCTCATGGGTTTTATTTTGACTTAAAAATAACAAACTATTCGACTGTATTACACTATCAACTATGATATTTGCATTATATGATCAGATGGTTTGAGCGTGTGTATATCTTCCTTTATCAGGATAACTAAAACTGTAACTTTAGACCGTGATGTTGCGTTGGATATTATTGATCAGCATACTACTTTTAGCTGACCTTACATTCGCCCAAAAGAGTTTTGAGCGAAACTATGGAGACCTTAGTTGCTACGATGAGGGCTATGGGGCTATTGCTTTAGGTGATGGTTATCTGCTGTCCACTAGCCAAGGCTGCAGTGGTGGCCCAGCTAACAATATTCATGTTACCATCAGACTGAATGATAATGGAGATACCATTTATACCAGATCGGGGAATCCATTTAATGGCTTTGTAAAGCGTGTGGCTTCTAACACAATACTATATTTGGGACGTGAGCAAGCTAATTTACTTGGAGATACTTCTTTTGTTTTCTTGACGGATACTGCTGGAGGGTTGCTTTGGAGTACACCACTATTTTATGGTTGTTTTACTTCTGTCTATAATGGCATTACGTCTAACGATGGAGGCTATTATATCACGGGCTTCTCTTCTTCGGTAGCTTGCACGGCTCCTGTGTACGATGGTTTTTTAACCAAGTTAGACAGCCTTGGCCAAGAAGTTTGGTCACGGCAATATGATCTTGGAGGCGATGATCAGCTGTATGATCTTCATCAATTGGATAATGGAAATATAGCCTTAGCTGGTTGGACCAATGGAGTAGGACAGGGGCAAGGCGATGCTTGGTTATTGATAACCGACGAATTAGGAAATACTGTTTGGGAAGAAACTTATGGCACAGCTAATAATGAGCGATGTTATGGTTTAGCCGTTTCAGAGGAGGGGTATTTGCTACAACTAGCTACTGATAGTAGTTCTACTATTTCGACTGATACGAATGGCGTAGTATTGTGGCAGGTGAATTCTGGACCTGCATGTGGCGGTGCTTATCATAAAGTGCTTTTCTCTATGGACTTTAGGCCAATTGCCCTGAGCTATGAAAATGTAGAAGGTAATTGCCAGAGTGTGCTTACCAAACGCGATAGCCTTGGTAATTTGATATGGCGAAAAGTATGGCCAGCATTATTTCGTGATGTAAAAGAGATAGCGGCAGGTTCATTTTTAATGACAGGGTATAATGGATTTCCACCGCAGGTTTATGTAGTGAAGTTTGATACCACATTTGGCGACACGACTCGTCCTGTTATCTCTAGCATTAGGAATGTAGCCAGCGCAAAGAGATCCTTCAATATATATCCTAACCCAACAGCTAGTGTGTTCAGTATTGACTTGACTGGCCTAGCCCAAGAAGATATATCTATAAGTATTTATAACGCTGCAGGAAAGATAGTATACACTAAGCTTGAAAAGGGTAGTATCGCAATAGATGTTTCTAGCTGGAATAAAGGGGTTTATTGGGTAGAAGTAAGCCAAAATAATGGCAGCAGCCGAGTACAGAAAGTTATTGTTCTTCGTTAGAATTTAACGATCAATCGGAGGTTGAATCTACGACCTGTTAAGAAGTTAGGAACTGCGTAAACAGTATTACTAAAGTCCTTTATCCATAGGTATGATACGGTATTGTTCACCCCTAGTAAGTTCCATATTTCTAAAGTAAGCCATGCGCTTTCTAAGGCCCGTCCGAAAGCTTTTTGTCTCACTTTTTTACTCTGATCGTATAGTTGAGCTGAGAAGCCAATATCTACCCTACGGTATGCTGGTATACGTAATACATCGCGGAAGCGCTCATTATCTGGCGGGCCAAAGGGTAAGCCTGTAGCGTATACTAGGCGAAGGTGCATCTTGAAATTCTCGTTTCGTGGTAGGTGGTCCTGGAAGAAAATGGTGAAACGTACTCGCTGATCACTTGGTCTAGGGATGAATCCCGGAAAATTCAATGTAGAGTCAACAACGGTAGAGCTGTTACGAGTAACTGGGTCTCCATTTTCATCAAAGTAGGCAAAGAACTGGTCGCCCTCAATATCTTCCCTGGCGTTCATTAAAGAGATGCTAATGTAACTCTCTGTATCTTTTACAAACTCACCATTCAAGCGTAATTCCACTCCAGCGGCATAACCTCGGGCTTGGTTCTGCCCAAAGTAGCGGATAAGCACGTTATCAAACTCATAGGGTACTAGGTCCCACATGTATTTGTAATATAGTTCAGTAGTGAATTTGAAATCACGCCCCCAGATCTGAAAATTTAAGTCAGACCCCAAAATGGCATGAAAGCTTTTTTGGGCCTTTAGGTTGGTATTAACCGTTCCATCAAGCGCACGCATTTCGCGATAGAATGGTGGTTGCTGATATAAACCTGTAGCTATTTTAAAGACAACATCTTTCTTGAACTTCCGTGGCGAAATAGAGAACTGCACCCGTGGGCTAACTACAAATTCCTTATTCACATCCCAATAAGAGAAACGTACACCATAAGTAAGCAAAGCACGAGAGGAATCACTTAAGCGCCATGAGTCTTGTACGAAACCATTAAATCGATTGGAGACCAGGTTGAATTTAGAGCGTAGAACTCTATCCAACCTCACTTCTTGCCCATTGCTTGGTAGAGAATAACCTGCTGAATCTAGTCGTTCAAATTCACGAATCTCATCCTTAATGTTCTCACGTTGATAACCCAAGCCCCACTCCATGCGGTGGATACCTTTAATGTAGGTGCCGCGCCATTGGAAATTACCAATTTGCGTTTCTAGTCTATTTCTAGCGAAATCCTGTAAAGCACCAGCTCCAAGCCCAAAGCGCACTTGACCGAAATTATCATCGCTAAAATCTGTCTCTACCTCACCAATGAAATACTCGGCCAAAATATCAAATGCCTCTATTTCTGTTGTTTTATAAAATGCCCCCATATACTTCAAGCGGACATGCTTTGTTGGAACTTGAATAAGAGAGATACCATTCATGAACGAACTATAGCTATCATTCTCTTGTCCCTCAAAAAACATGGTCAATTGTAGCACTTGATTTACCACTCCGAATGTGGTTTCGCGGTCAACGGGTGAAAATTGATATTTATTACTAGCATAATTCACCAAGTACTCTATCTGCCACCGCTTAGCAATACGGTAGGTCATAAGCCCTTGTACATCTACAAAAGAAGGACTGTATTGTCCCGTAGTTTCTAAGCTATTCAGCAAATAGGATAGCGTTCTATAACGCACCCCAGCTAAAAAGGTGAACTTAGTCATGGTTGTATCCTTCTTGCTCTTTATAGCTCCTTCAAGGTGGGCTTGCGCGCCCAATAAGCTTCCAGAAACTGAGCCACCAAATTTGCGCTTAGGTTTGCGGTAGGTCACATCCAATACAGAAGACATCTTATCGCCATACCTAGGTTGGAAACCACCAGCAGAGAAGTAAACCTTACTCACCATATTGGGATTAATAAAGCTTAATCCTTCTTGCTGACCAGAACGAATAAGAAAAGGGCGGAATACCTCAAAATCATTTACATACACCAAGTTCTCATCAAAATTCCCACCACGTACTGTATAGGAAGAACTTAGCTCATTGTTTGTGCCAACTGCACCCGTACCTGCTAAAAATGCTTCAATACTTTGACTTGGCCCTGTGGATACTACATCAATATTCTCCAGCTCTAAAACCAGACCAGGTTGATCTCTATTTTTTTCTTCAATAATATCTACTACCTGCATCTGGTTGATGTTCAGCTTTCGGTTCTGCTCTAAGCGCTGACCTGGGCTGACTTTTACTGGAATAGTATCACTGAAGAAGTTGAGTGAAGAAAAAATTAGTTTAATAGGTTTATTTGCAGGAACATTTATCTCGTACGATCCATCAAGCTTTGCTGTTACTGCTGTTGCAGAACCAAGTATTAGTATCGTGGCTCCTGGAACAGATGCACCAACATCATCGGTAACCTTACCGAATACAGTACCTGTTTCTAATTGCCCAAATATAGTTTGTGAGACTATTAGGAAAAGTAAAATGAGGGGAGCTAAACGCATTATGGCTAGTGAACGCTTATCAGGCGGTGATAGTATGGGCATCGGTGTTTTTTAGCTCACTTATAGTAGCGATCGGGTCTTTGCTTTTAAACACGAAACTGCCTGCTACTAGTACATCGGCACCTTTTTGTAATAGTGCCGCTGCATTGGCAGAAGTTACTCCACCATCTATTTCTATTAGTGTATTAGCACCTGTTTGGTTTATCAGTTGTTTGAGTTTTACCACTCGATCTAAGGTCTGTTGAATAAAGGCCTGCCCACCAAAGCCCGGATTAACTGACATCAAACAAACCGTATCTACATCCATAATGATGTCTTCCAACAATGAAATGGGAGTATGTGGATTCAAAGCAATACCAGCTTGTATCCCCAATGACTTTATGTGCTGAATACTGCGATGCAGATGTAGACAAGTTTCGTAGTGTACTGTGATACCATCGGCCCCTGCTTTCTTGAAATCATCGATGTAATTATCGGGCTCAACTATCATCAAATGAACGTCGAAAAATTTATTGGTGTACGGCCTAATAGCTTTCACTATTGGTTGGCCAAAAGAGATGTTAGGCACAAATCGGCCATCCATAACATCAATGTGTACCCATTGGGCATCACTTTTATCTATCATGGTAATGGCCTCGCCCAACTTTGCAAAGTCGGCAGCCAATATGGATGGAGCTATTATCGGATTCATCTTGTAAAGATAGCAGTTCACCTAACGTTTCAGAAACTGATGTTATGAACAGCTAGGCCTTTTTCTTAGCTTCTGCCAATGCCATTAATTCATGATGTACTTTAAGCACCTGATCAATGAGTGATAGAGAGCCATCATTAGCTATCACAAAGTCGGCTAGGGCTACTTTTTCTTCTTCAGGAAGTTGGTTGTCCATGCGTGCTTGAATTGCAGCCCTATCTGCATTATCTCGTTTTATTACACGTTCTATACGAACCTCAATGGGAGCGGTAACCACTATGAGCTTATCTAGCATTTTGTAGCTGCCTGTTTCTACCAATAGAGCAGCCTCTTTAACCGTGTAAGGGTAGTCTTTATGCTCTCCTAACCAATCGATACTGTCTTGAAATACGGCTGGGTGTACTATCTGGTTCAGCTCGGTGAGTAACTCTTTGTTCTGAAATACTTGACTAGAGATAAATTCCCTGTTCAGTTCTCCATTCACCAAATAGGCATCATCACTCAATAACTCACGTATAGCTAGCGATAATTTTATATCGTATCGCATCAAGTGCTTTGCCCTATCATCAGCATAATAAATGGGTATGTTAATGGCTTCAAACACTTTGCAAACAGTACTTTTACCGCTGCCAATTCCACCTGTTATGCCTACGCTTATCATTTTTTGTAAATAATGAATTCCGCCGAGCGGGGTTCTATTCGGGGATTGATGATATGATCGGGATGGCTCTGTAGTTTGATGGGCACGTATTTGTCATTTTTCACATCCACATCGCTCATGTTAGCAGTAACAAGAAATGCATTGCTACCTACGCGATCGTAGTTCGTTCGCCCAACTAGGAAGTATACACTCACTTTTTTTGGATAGATGATGATGTCACTTCCGCGCGGAACATTCGTTAATTTAACAGGAACGCTGATCTCCTTTTCAGAATATAATTCTACTGGAATATCATATTGCGCTTGCCTATGGCTTATCTCTAAGTTGCTGGTACTAGGTGTATCAATAGCTATTGCACCATTGGCGGTTTCAGCAACATCTTCTAATATCAATTCAGAAGTGTACCATACCTCAATACTATCTACAATATCTTTAGGCCCAGAAAGGATAACGCTATCAGGAGATAAAGTTGCACCACCACTTGGGAAATACTGGGTTGTATAAGATATATCGCTTTTCAATAAGAGCGGGATCTTTTTAGAAGCCTTTTCGTCAAAACGAAGCGGCAACTCCATGGGATAGACCTCAAGGAGTGAGAATTCTGGAGATAACTGATCGGATAATGAAGGCTTTATCAATTCATTCGATAAAGTATTGTATCGGTCGTAGTACTTATAGTCTAGCGATAATACTTTTTCAGTGAAGCCTAAGTTGAGAAGCAACAGTCGGAAACCGCTTCCCTTAACGGTTGTTTGCAGCTCTTCTACCAATGGAGTAGTAGGCAACATATCTTCAGGTAAGTTCAGATAGGTAAGGCTTACAGGTATTTCGGTAACGTAAGGGTCAGAGAGGCGAATAAGTCCCCAAAGTAACATGGCAATGCCAAGGCAGGTGATCCACACTGCTGGGCTGTTGGTTGTTCTGTCTTTGGTAGTAGGAATAACTAAAGTGCTTAGGGTTAGAACTTACGGTTCTAAATTAGCTCTTTTTTTGTCCCGTATCCTTTTTAAACTGAGCAGAAAGCTCACTGGAGATAGCGGTACGTTCGATCTTCATGATCATTTGTGGAGCTACTTCAATACCAATGGCTGTATCATCATAAAGCTTAACCACTTTACCATGTATACCACCTTTGGTGATTATTTTATCTCCTTTCACAACATTTTCTGAAAACTGCTGCTCTTCTTTCACCTTTTTACTCTGCGGACGGAAGATGAATAACCACATGACGAGCATAACCCCACCCATCATTAACATAAAAGGAAGGTCGAACCCACTGGCCGACCCTCCTTGTAATAACAATATGTTCATTGTAATGTCTTCTGGCTTAGTTAGCAGGAGCTTCTTCAGCACCTGGGATAACCTCAGCAGAAATGTTCAATACAGTTGTTGCTGGTTCGGTGTTAGCCGTAATAGTTACATTTTTCTTTTCACTTCCTTTCTTTCCCTTACTGTTGTAAGATACTTTGATGTCGCCAGTTTCACCTGGAGCGATAGGCTCTTTCGGGTAGTAAGGTACAGTACAACCACAACTTCCACGTGCGTTAGAGATAACTAGGTCAGTCTCGCCAGTGTTAGTGAATGTAAATGTGTGCTCAACTACATCACCAGCATTGATGGTTCCGAAGTCGTGAGAATTCTCAGCAAAAGCCATTCCTGCGAAAGGTCCTTGAGGAGCCGCAGCTTCTTCAGTTGCCGAGTTGTTTACTGCGTCAGTAGTCACAGGTGTTTCAGGAGCTGCAGTTTCAGTGTCAGCAGTTGTGTCAGTAGAAGCTTCTTCTCCGCCACCACAAGAGGCGAAAAACAAACCGAATACCGATAAAATAAGTAGCAAGTTCTTCATGGTACTAATCGTTTTTTAAGTTCTTTTTTTGAAAATTACAGATGCGAAATTAAGAAAGAATTTGCAAACCAACACAACTGTTTGCAGTTGTTTTACCCTATAAGACCTCTTCCAGCCTTCTTTATTTTTCCTGTGTCTTGTAGTTCCTTCATTAGTTTATCCAAAACACCGTTTATAAAGTCCTTACTTCTTGGGGTGCTATACACCTTTGCAATGTCGATATATTCGTTTATTGTCACCTTAACAGGAATGTACTTGAAGAACATCAATTCACTCACTGCCATTTTCAGTAATATCACATCTACCTTAGCTAATCTATCTGCCTCCCAGTTAACTAGTTTGGGACTTATTAGTGCCAGTAGCTCCTCATTTCGCTCAATGGTTAGCTTAAAAAGATCGTTGGCAAATGACTTGTCTTCTGCACTGTTGGCATTACTAGCTAGTTCTCGTATCGACTTTTCCTCTTCATAATCATTCAAGAAGTCATTGATCTTGAATTTAACCACTTGCATATCGTCAGCAGCGTTTGAAAAGATCTCTTCTAGGTGAGCTTGGTACATCTCTTCTTCCAGCATCACTTTATTGAAAAGGCGCTTTAAGATATTTTTATCCTGTCCTAAGTTCTTCTCTGGATGGCCTACATAATTGATGTATTCAGCTGATCTTCCAAAAACGGTATACAGTTCACGAACTATGTCACTGTTATCTTGAAGGTGGAGACTTCTGCGTTCCAGCATTTTCTGAAAAATAGGGTTTTCCGCTAACGCTACTGTCACTTCATTTTCTGCCAGCTTAGCGCTAAAGTTCCTATCCTCATCCGTAGGTAGGTGTTTGTCCTTTTTTATCTCCGCTATCTTCAAGGTACGTTCTGATATCTTTCGTATGATATGCAGATTGTACAGATAAAGGCTGAAAGCTTGGCTAATGGTATCGTTCAATACTCTACTAGCTACTTCGAACGATGTGAAAGCCTCTTGCTCGTAGGCATAAATGCCTTGCATTACCTTGGTGCGAATATTTCTTCTACTGAGCAATTGACTGTTCTGTTTTTAATTATGCTTTTGCAGCTGCTATGCGTTCTTCGGCAATGCGTAAAGCTGCTTTATGCGATGTTATATTTTCTTCCTCTGCCTTGTTGTAAATATCAAGCGTTCGGTCGTATATCTTTTCGGTAAGGTCCATAGCCAGTTTGCGATCGTAGCCATTCTCATCTAACTCGCAGTAGCAATTAATTACCCCTCCAGCATTTATCATAAAATCGGGGGCGTATAGTAAGCCTCTGTCCTTTATCATTTCGCCATGCACTAGCTCATCCGCTAATTGATTATTAGCTGCACCTGCAATAATAATGGCTTTCAAACGCTCAATATTGGCAGAGTTTAGGGTAGAACCTAATGCACAGGGTGCGTATATTTCTATGTCTTGATCTAATGCGGCAGCTGGGCTTACTACTGTAGCGCTAAACTTTTCGTTCACAGCCTTTAAGCGACTATTATCTATATCGGTTATCAATACTTCAGCACCATCTTTGGTTAAGTGCTCTACAAGGTAAGTACCTACATGGCCTACACCTTCTACCAATATTTTTCTGCCGGTCAGGTTATCCGTACCCC
The DNA here is from genome assembly GCA_964352775.1 of uncultured Chitinophagaceae bacterium. GTDB lineage: Bacteria > Bacteroidota > Bacteroidia > Chitinophagales > CAIOSU01 > CAYGTK01. Next base: position 1,527 of record CAYGTK010000140.1, on the reverse strand, counting down.
ACGCTTTTTTGGCGGAAGCTTTCAAACCCAAGTAAACGCCATATGCAGTAACAGGCGATGGATCTCCACCTACACCTTCAATACCTGCCACGTAATTGGTTTCCTTCTGAACAAAAGCCATGTCTTGAGGGCTAGTGCCAACATCTTCGGCAGTATAATATTTACCGCCTAGGCTGTTAACGAACTGGCCGTAACGTCGCCAGAAGCCTTCATTACCTAGTTTATTCCTGTCGCCTATTATAACTGCCTTACCACCACCAAGGTTAATACCGCTGATGGATGATTTATAGGTCATGCCTCGCGAAAGGCGCAATACATCTGTTATAGCTTCTTCATCGGTAGCGTAATTCCAGAAACGAGTTCCACCAAGGGAGGGACCCAAAGTAGTATCGTGTACGGCAATTATCGCCTTTAGTCCTGTTGGCTCATCGTAGCAGAATAGTACCTGCTCGTGCCCCATTTTGGTTATTTGCTGAAAAACCCCTGGGGTGGTGTTCACAGCGGGTGTGTCTTCAAGAGAAAGCATACCTAATTTTTGTTTTCTTTGTGCTCAATAGCACGAGCAAAATTAAACCTTTTTATCAAGAACGTTATTTGTATAGGCACAGTTAATAGGCAAGTATTATGAAGCACTTAATGGTCTTGAACAAGTATTTCTGGCGGTATAAATACCGCTTGCTATCAGGGCTGTTCTTTGTCGCTATCTCTAATTACTTTGGTGTGCTTTCTCCGCGTGTAATTCGTTACGCATTCGATCTTGTGCGAGAAAACATCGTGCTATATAAGCTTTACGATGGGTTTGAGTTACAGGCAGCCTTCTACAATGTATTTGGTCAAGTGCTGTTGTTTTTCGGCTTGGTAGTATTGGCCTTAGCTCTATTAAAGGGGCTGTTCATGTTCCTTATGCGGCAAACCATCATTGTGATGTCTCGACTGATAGAATACGACTTGAAGAATGATATGTACGATCATTATCAGGTGCTGAGTCTAGCGTTCTATAAGCGCAATAACACGGGCGACTTGATGTCACGCATTGCGGAAGATGTTACTAGAGTGCGCATGTACCTTGGGCCAGCAATAATGTATTCGGTTAATCTTGTGGTACTATTCATAATGGTTATTTCGGCAATGTTGGCGGTTAGCCCACGCTTGACTTTTTACGTGCTATTGCCACTTCCTATCTTATCTATTTCCATTTATTACGTAAGTAGTATTATCAACAAACAAAGCGAGATCATTCAGGGTAAGCTATCCGATCTTACTACAGCTGCGCAGGAGTATTATTCTGGTATTAGGGTAGTGAAATCGTATGTGCAAGAGAAAATGATAGGTGTTTCTTTTGATGGTCATTCAGAGAGTTATAAAGAGGAAGCACTGAAGCTAGCAAAGGTGAATGCCTTTTTCTTCCCATTAATGATGTCGCTTATTGGCTTAAGTACCATTTTAACAATATTTGTTGGAGGTATTGGAGTTATCAATGGCCAGATAAGCGCGGGAAACATAGCAGAGTTTGTGATATACGTGAAC
>CAYGTK010000139.1:0-11789 GCA_964352775.1 uncultured Chitinophagaceae bacterium | reverse complement strand
AAGCTGGCCGTTATGTTACTTACTCCGGTCATGTTACCGTTAACTATGTCTGCTCGGTAGTAGTTGCTTGCTCCGGCACCATTTCCTACTGGGAAGCTGTACGTATCAGTATTCGTAGTAACACTTCGTTGTAGGCTACCATTAACAAAGCTCGCCGAGCTGAAGCCTGCTACACCTGAAGCACTACTGCTACTTACTATAAGGGTATTTGCTCCTGTACTGATAACTCCATCGGTTAAGGTAAGAACGTTGCTTACCGTCATGTCATCACTTAGCGTTAAGCCTGTACTTGTATTCGATGCTATTACATTGTAGAAGCTTGCTCCACCAGTAATTACATTCTGACCTGATATACCATTGAACGTTACTGTTCCACTTCGCGATACGAATGTACCTGAAGTAGCATCCCAGTTTCCTCTTAGGCTGATGGCGTAGTTATTTCCTGCATCCGCATCTAAAGTTCCTGCACTTAGCAGTAGATTTCCTGTTAGGGTGATAGCTCCTCCTAAAGTTTTGGTACCACTACCTGAAAAACTTAAGTGATGGTATGCGACTGGAGCAACGCTTTGCGAAACGCTACCGCTATACAATACTGTACTAACACCTGCATCGAAAGAGCCATAGTTAGTTATTGTTCCAGTGTTTAAAGTAATAGTATTGCTTCCCATGTCAATTACCGCTCCGGTACTGATGTATAGGCTTCCTATTGTTCTGTCTGCACTTACTGATATTTCGTGGTTGGCCGATATTATAGCTGGTTCGCCTGCAGATGGAATAGCATTATCTGTCCAGGTGCCTGCTAGATTAAAGTCGCCTGTGGCAGATGTGATGTTCTCTACAGCTACTACGGTAACATAGTCACCATCAGCTACATTTACGTTATCAGCTTCATACAATGAACCTGTTGTGTTAGTTAAAGTGTAATAATTTGCTCCGTCAGCAAAAGTGCCATCACTATCTATTAGCAAAGCATAGCTACTATACCCGCTTGGTAATGAAGGTAAAGTGGTAGCATCTATCTCTATAGTTACTGAACCTACATCGCCTGTTTCGCTCATACGCCACTCTCTGGTGATCTTTCTGGTTGAAGTGTTCGGTACATCGCTTGTTCCGAAGCTAGCAATGCTGCCGTCATCATGACCGTATAGTAGAAACTCTCCATCGGTCAAGGCATTAGCATTTTTCACAGTAAGTATACCAGAACTTTGACCGGCTACGTGGAAGTTGGTTATGTCGTCTCTACCAATTCCAGCCACATCCGTTCCGTGTAAGCTTTCGTAGCTGTATAGATCATTAGAAATAGTGATCCCATATTTAGCCGCTAGATAGTTCTCTACGATCTTACGCTGCGCGGTATTCAACCTAGTACTGAAAAGTATAAATTCAGCAACATCACCATCCCAACTTGAGTTGGTACCTTCATCTTTTGGTCCTCTTCCAAGCATTGCTCTATCAGAGCCACTGAATGTTCCATTTACAGTAGCTGAACTATAGCTTAAACTATTAGTCGCCCCATCATCAAAAAGACGCATTGCTTGTCCACTTTCCCAATCTACAGTTAGTAATTGCACATTGGTGGTTTGTGTACCTGTAGCCGCTTCTATCTGATGACCTCCTGTAGTCTGTAGACCCATTTTTAGCACTTGTGATCCACCACCACTGGCACCACCAGCATCATAACGGATCGCAAAAACATCATCTCCACCATCAGGATCTTCTGTATCAAAAAATCCGCGATCGGTATTTGCATTATCAGACTGAACTACGCTGAATACAGTTACACCAGAAAGCCCATTGATATAATTTTCTCCATCGCCGTCTTCTAGGAAAGTACCTGCACCATCAAATTCAACAGATGGTTGTCCATTCAATCCAGCAGTGCGGTAAGTAGGTTGATCACCTGGCGTACCCTGCACAAAGTCGTTTCCATTACCTGAAGCATCTGCCCAAGTAGACACTGATGCTCCGTTGGATAGTCCTAGGTCATCAGCCTTGAGCCATAACTCATTTATAGCATTATCACCTATACCACCAGGTCCCGTTGAACCCAATTCATCATTATCATTAATGGTATATGTGTGAATAGAATCGACACCTAGACCAACTAAAGTGGCGCTGAGCAATGTAACACGTACAGTTTCAGTTAATTCTTCTATACCGTCATCATTTACATTCAATATAATATTCGCAGTTGTATTCCCTTCTGTAATGGTAACCGACCCTGAATTTAGCAGGTAGTCAACACTACCGCCAGTAGCTGTTCCACCAGTAACAGCATAATTTACAGTAACATCACCACCAGCGACAGCGGTAAGCTCAACTGGTAGATTTACCGATGCTGTACTTTCACTACCCGCTGAACTAGTAGATGAAAAAGCAACCGATGGTGCTGAGTCATCATTCTGAATAGTTAAGGTATAAACTGTAGGTTTAACAAGTGATAGATTACTATTGGTCGGGTTACTTAAACTTACCTCAATAGTTTCATCTGGTTCAAACACTACGTCCTCTTCAATACTAATGCTAAACGTAGTGCTAGTGTTAGTCGCATTAATAGTAGCCGTGCCTGCGGTTAATGTGTAATCGTCGCCCGAGCCAGTAGCTGTTCCACCAGTAACAGCATAATTCACTGTGGTGGGGTTAACCATATCAACACTATCCAATTCTACAGTTACGGTTACAGATGTAGCTGCTTCTAACAGATTTGCCGTGGCAGTGTTGAAGAATATTTTTCTGGGGTTGTCCTCATCATTTATGGTGTAAGCATGGCTGCTGTTTGTTCCCAAACTAATTCCAGAACTTGGTGAGCTTAAGCTTATCGTAAAGCTTTCATCGCTCTCCAAAAGAGTATCGTTTACTACGGTAATATTTATACTTGTAGTGGTAGTTCCAGAAGTTATTGTTGCAGTACTACCACTTACGCTAGTATAATCAGCAATAGAAGCAGTTCCCACAACAGTACTATAATCTACTGTTATAGAAGAACTTGGATTAAAGTTCACCTCTATATCAAAACTAGGACTGATATTAGTCTCCGCACCACCGCTTGAAGCTTGAGAAAATTGTATTTCTGCATCTAGAACACCTATGCTAACATACATACCATCAGTAATATCGATGGCGGCAGAAGCAAAGGCAGACCCACCAGCGCTTGCTAACTGATAAACTGATGCACCACTTGAAAAGTCGCCATCATCATCTACTAAAAGTACATGCATTTGATAACCTAATGGGCGAGCGGGAAGATCGCTAGTATCTATCGTATAGATTACACTACCTATATTGTTAGTCTCGTCAATTCTCCATTCTCTTGCTAATCGACGAACCTGAGTATTAGGCACTTCACTAGTACCCCAACTGGCTATGCTCCCATTATCATGACCAAACAAAGCATAATCGCCAGGGTGTGGACTTGTTGCACCGCTTAGTTGTAGTATTCCTGCTGAATAAGCAGCAGTATGTGATGCAGAACCTTCTCTACCAATTCCAGCTAAGTCGTTGCCATGTGAGCCATCAAAGGCAAATCGATCATTACCTATAATAAGAGAATAACGAGTAGCTAAATAATTCTCCACTATTATCCGTTGCGCATCATTCAATTCGAAGTTGAAGTAAATAACCTCTGAAATATCGCCATCCCAACCCGAGGTGGTCAAGTTATCTTTTGGCCCCATACCTAATAGCACCTTACTAGACCCAGTCATGGTGCCACCTGTGGTGCCAGAAGCAGCAGAAGGCAAATCTAATGTGCCATCAATGTATACATCCAAACCATTACCAGCCGCCCAGTCTAAACTGATAAGTTGCGGATTAGTAGATTGTGAATTGTTTGACGTTTCTTCTTGTATTCCACCACTTGCCCGAATACCCAATTTCATCAAATTAGTACCGCCGCCATTTGCACCGCCAGCATCGTATCGAATACACATTTCGTCATCGCTACCATCAGGATCTTCAGTATCAAAAAATCCACGATCCGTATTTGTCGCATCAGACTGTACTACAGAAAAAATAGTGAAAGCAGATGCTCCGTTAATATATAGTTCGCCATCTGCATCCTCTAAATAATTTCCGCTACCGTTAAAGTCTACTGATGGTCTGCCATTTACACCTGTGGTAATATAGGTGGGTTGTCTTAAGGCCGCACCTTGAATAAAGTCATTATTGTTACCAGAAGTGTCTAACCAAGTGCTTACCGCAGTTGCATTAGACTGGGATATATCATCTGCCCTAAGCCAAAGAGGATTAGTAGATGAAGTACCAACTCCAGCTGGGCCTGTTTGGGCGAATGCTATCGCAGGTAAGCACAAACTTAGAAGTATTAATACAAGATGCTTTAACGGCGCAAAAACTGAATAGCTTCGCATAATATACTGGTTTTGTAATCTGTGTGTGAGATTCCAGTATAGTTGTACGTGGTAAACTGCGGTAGGTTACATAAATGAGTCTATTTTCAAACCCAGATAAAAACCATAGTGTTCCAATATGAAAGGTAAATACCCTGTTATTCCAATAACAGCTTAGTGTGAAGCACCCTTTCGCCATGGGTAATGGTAATGAAGTACATGCCCTTGTTCAAGTTCTCATCCAGCTGTACTGGTAAGCTTCTTTCTGCTTCATTTATTAACTTGTAGCGGTATACTATCTTACCATCTAAGCCAGTGATACTTATTTCTGTTTCGCCCATTAACGGGTTCATTCCCTTAACGTCAATGGTCAAGTTACCATCTATTGTAGGGTTGGGATATACATCTATAGATACTGTAGTGTTCTTACTTCTGTCTACTGCTACTACATCGCTGTACTCGTATGCACCATCAAAGTCTGTTTGCTTTAAACGGTAATAGCTGATGCCTTCCAACGGATCGTCGTCTAGATCTTCGTAGTACAATACCTGCGTACTGTTGCCAGCACCTTCTTGGGTAAGTAGCACTTCAAATTCTTGGCCATCTCTACTTCTTTCAATAGTAAAGAAGTCATTATTTATCTCTGCTGCTGTTGCCCAGTTCAATTGAACTTTATCGCCTTTGTCTTCAGCTGTAAAATCAAGTAGCACTATCGGTAAACCTGTTCCGCTCGTTCCCTCTCCTATTCCGAACTCTGAAAAGCTTGTTAAGCCCGTACGTAAAGCAAACCCACCCGCAACTAATCGACCTGAGCCATTCTCTGCACTTAGAGTGCCTCCACCGTCGCTCCAGTCGGCACCACTTGTAGATGCATCTCCACGTTTCAATATACCGAACTCATTATCCGTTAATCCTCCAACGTTAGTGATGTACAACTGCGCGCTATAACTACCACCACCTGGTTGGCTATTAGGGGTAATTGTCCAAGTACCAGCTGTGTTCATACTGGTATAAGTTATTTGTGCATCGGTGGCAGTCATGTCACCATCTACGTGGTTTGCTAATGCACCAAAGCTGGCCGTTATGTTACTTACTCCGGTCATGTTACCGTTAACTATGTCTGCTCGGTAGTAGTTGCTTGCTCCGGCACCATTTCCTACTGGGAAGCTGTACGTATCAGTATTGGAAGCTATACCCCTTTGTATGGTACCATTCACAAAACTAGCTGAGCTAAAGCCTGCTACCGCAGATGCGCTAGTACTACTTACTATAAGGGTGTTTGCTCCTGTGGTAACAACCCCATCCGTTAGGGTGAGTATATTACTCACTGTCATTTCATCACCTAATGTTAAGCCAGTACCCGAGTTAGATACAATAACATTACTAAAGCTAGAACCATCTGAAATAACATTTTGGCCTGATAGTCCATTGAATGTTACTGTACCACTTCTAGCTACAAAAGTTCCACTACTAGCATCCCAGTTACCTCTTAGGCTAATGCTATGATCATTACCGGCATCCGCATCTAAAGTTCCAGCACTTAGCAGTAGGTTTCCTGTTAAGGTGATATCTCCTCCTAAGGTTTTAGTTCCGCTACCAGAAAAACTTAGGTGATGGTAGGCGACAGGCGCAACGCTTTGTGAAACGCTACCGCTATACAATACAGTACTAACGCCTGCATCAAAGCTTCCAAGGTTAGTTATGCTACCAGTATTTAAGGTAATGGTATTACTACCCATATCAATTACTGCGCCTGTACTGATATATAGGCTACCTATTGTTCTATCAGCAGTTACTGATATTTCGTGATTAGCAGATATTATTGCTGGTTCGCCTGCCGATGGCACAGCACCATCAGTCCAAGTTGCTGCTAGGTTAAAATCGCCAGTTGCTGATGTGATGTTTTCTACTGCAACAATAGTTACATAGTCACCATCTGTTATGTTCACATTCTGGGCTTCATAAAGTGAGCCAGCAGTGTTAGTCAATACATAATAACTTGACGTATCAGCGAATGTACCATCAGCATCAACCAATAAAGCATAGCTAGTGAAACCACTAGGTAATGAAGGTAGCGTAGTAGCATCTATCTCTATGGTTAGAGAGCCTACTTCACCCGTTTCGCTCATTCGCCATTCGCGAGAAACCCTCCGTGTAGAAGTATTAGGCACATCACTTGTTCCGAAACTAGCAATACTGCCATCATCGTGACCATACAATAGAAAATCGCCATCATCTAGGTTGTTAGCATTTCTCGCAGTTAAAATACCTCCACTTTGTGCGCTTACGTGAAAGTTACTAGCATCTTCACGACCAATACCAGCTACATCATTACTGTGTGTGCTTTCGTATCCATATAGGTCTGAGCCTATCGTTACTCCATACTTAGCAGCTAAATAGTTCTGAATGATCTTACGCTGGGCAGTATTCATTACATCACTGTAAACAATAAGCTCAGCCATATCACCACCAAAATTATGATTGTTAAGTGCTGGTAAAAGAGAGCCTATTACTTGCCGATTAATTGTTGTTGTAGCATCAAATTCAACAGATACCACATTCCAGCTATCATAAGCCCATTGTTGTGCATTTCCATCCTCTACAAATCCTGCAGGACTAGCTCCATTAAGGGAAACTGCTCCTGTTGTACTTCCATTACCATCAAAACTAAAACCACGTAGATTACCTGATCTAGGGTCTATAGACAATTGTACTCCATCTCCGTAATTACCCCATAGCTGTGCAAGATCTGCATTAGATTGGGTAGAGCTACTTGCATTAAATACGGCAAATACTGTTCTTCCTGAATAAACATGGGCATCATTAAAGTCATCGTCAATTCCATCAAAGCGAACTGCAGGTTGTCCATTTGCAGATGTAGTGCGGTAAGTGGGTTGATTACCACCTGAGCTGGAGGCATTATGACCATTACCCGAGGCATCACTCCAAGAACTAACAGTTGATCCATTAGCTTGAGCAATATCCTCCGCTTTTAGCCAAAGTTCGTTTATTCCAGCATCACCTACACCAGCAGGACCAGTAGTACCCAGCACATCATCATTTAAGATAGTGTATGTATAAACAGAATCGGCACCCATACTGACTACAGTAGCATTAGTAATAGTTACCTCTACTGTCTCATCTAATTCAACTGTACCATCATCTACTATGGTTAGTACTATGTTAGTAGTTAAATTACCCGCAGTAATTGTGGCTGTTCCAGCAGCTAAAGTATAATCATTACCCGCACCAGCAGCATCTCCGCCAGTAACGGAATAATCTACAGAAACATCGCTTCCCGCTATTGCTGTTAACTCTACTCCAATATTGACTGAAGTTGTAGACTCGCTTGCAGAGCTAGAAGTTGAACTTAAACCAACCGTAGGAGCAACTTCGTCATCCGAAATAGTTAACGTATGCACTATAGGTTTCACACCTGATAGGTTACTATTTGTTGGTGAGCTTAAGCTTATCACTATAGTTTCATCACCTTCAAATATCACATCTTCAACTATGCTCACACTAAATGTAGTGGAACTATTAGTAGCAGTAATAGTTGCGGTACCAGATGCTAGCGTATAATCGCTTCCACCACCTGTTGCCGTACCAGAAGTAACAGCATATTGTACCGTACTAGGATTTACTAAGTCTACACTATCTAATTCTACGGTTACATTCACCGTGGTATTATCTTCTGTTATTGAAGAAGTAGCCAAAGCAAAATATATCTTTCTAGGGTTATCCTCATCTTGAATTGTATAGGTCATTACACTATCCGAAAAAGGTACTGTTGATGGCCCATTACTCAAATTAATGGTGAACGTTTCATCACTTTCTAATAAAGTATCGTTGTTAACGGTTACATTAAAACTTGTGCTGGTCGATCCAGCAGATATAGTGGCTACTGTTGCACCAGTAGCGGTAAAGTCTGCCGTTCCTGCCGTTCCATTAGCTGTAGCATAAGTAACGTTAAGATCTGCAGCAGGAACAAAATTAACTTCAATATCAAAAGAAGGAGAGGTAATAGTTTCCTGTCCGCTTGCCGTTGCCGATGTAAAGCCAATGCTGGCATCAACTACAGCTACGGTAACATATTCACCATCAGCCACAGTAAGCGATGCCGAAGCATATTTACCGCCACCTTGGTCAGTCAATTGGTGAACGGTAGCACCGCTACTAAAATTACCGTCTGCATCAACTAAAAGAGCGTACATACCAAAACCAGATGGCATAGCAGGCAGATTTGCACTATCAATAGTGTAAGTAACACTGCCTATACCGTTAGTTTGATCGATACGCCATTCTCTACCGATACGACGAGTCTCAGTATTTGGCGACTCTGCGGTATTCCAAGAAGAAACTCCTCCATCATTATGTCCAAAAAACATCCAATCGCCTGGATGTGGACTAGTTGGGTTACTTATCTGTAAAATACCAGCCGAATATGCAGCTGTGTTTTGGTCTGCACCGTTTCTACCAATTCCAGCTACATCATTTGCGTGAGTAGATTCATAACTGTAAAGGTCGTTGGAAATGGTAATGTCATATTTAGAAGCTAAATAGTTCTCTACTACAATGCGTTCTGCACTGTTCAAGGTGATGTTGTAAACAATTATCTCTGCAATATCGCCCCCAAATTGATGATCGCCAATAGTAAAGCTAGGATACAATGAACCAATGACTTGACGAGTTAACGATTCAGAGGATTGAAATTCTGCAGTTATCAGCTCCGTAGCATCATAGCTCCACTGGCTAGTATTATCATTTGTAGCATAGCTACCGAAAGCAGCTCCCTTATGTGCATATCTGGCCGTAGTTCCACTAGAGGTGACACCATCAAAGCTGTAGCCTCTTTCATTTGCTCCACTTCTAGGGTCGGGACCTACTTGAACACCGTCACCATAGTTACCCCATATTTGGGCAAGTTCGCTCGTACCTTGAGTAGTTCCACTAACTCTGTATACCGAGAATACAGTTTGTGCTGAATAACTATATACATCATCTAAAAAGTCATCCGTTCCATCAAACCGAACAACGGGTTGTCCATTTATTTCACCAGCTTGATAGGTAGGTTGGTTAGCACCATTACCTTGCGAAGCGTGATGATCGTTACCCGACTGGTCTTCCCAGTTCACTGTAACAAGTACACCATCACTTAAAGCTAAGTCACCAGCGCGAAGCCAGAGCTCATTGGTAGTAGAGTTTCCTACTCCACCTGGGCCAGTTTGAGCAAACGCTTTTGGAAAGCCAAAAGCCGTAAACAGCAATAGAACTATTGCACTACGAGTGAACTGTATAACGGTGTAATTCCGCATAATCAAGGTTTTGTCCGTTTTTCAACGGTGTGTTTCACCTTTTCTTTACGTAATACAGCTCTTAGAGTTTCACACTTACATTTTGTTTCTAATAACATCTGTAAGAGTTAGAGTAACGATATGCTTACTAATGGGGAAAACACAGCACTATGCTCAAAATAAAATCTAGTTATCTTCGTTCCATCATCGAGCAAACACAGGTACTTTGTTAAGAGGGGTTTTTCTACTATTAATTTCAGCTATCAGCTTTTCGGTTTCCGCCCAGATAGGCGGTAACTCCGTATTCGATTTCGTTAACCTACCTGCATCGGGTAGAGTAACAGGAGCGGGAGGAGCTCACTTTGTAAGAGACAACGACCCTACTCTCGGTTTCCACAATCCTTCTTTGCTTAATAAAGACATGCATCACCGCATTTCTGCTAGCACAGTATCCTTTGTACCTGGCTTAAATCACGGTAACTTTAGTTATACCCGTCACTATCCTGGCATAGCCACTTTTCAAGGGGCGATACAATATGTAAGCTATGGTGAAATGACCCGAACTGACTTTACCGCAGCCCCTATGGGTACTTTCAATGCAGGCGAAATGGCCTTCCAAGTTGGTGGTGCATATCAAATGGATAGATACAGCTATGGAGCTAACTTCAAATTCCTATATGGCAAAATAGACAACGCATCATCTCTTGGCTTAGCTTTTGACCTAGCAGCAAGTTATAGTGATTCATCAGGCTCTTTTACAGCTTCCATTCTATTGAAAAACATTGGTGTACAGCTAACCTCCTATGTGCCAGGCGAACGTGCACCCCTGCCCTTTGAAATACAGATAGGAGTATCAAAACGATTTAAGCACCTGCCCTTCCGTATTGGTTTGATATTACATAATCTGAATCGCTACAACGTTCGCTACGACGACCCTAATGCACAGGAAGAAACCACCCTGTTTGGTGACACTACTGCAAATGACAGTAAACGCGCGGCTGAAGTGTTTGACAACTTAGCCCGCCACGTTATCATTAACGGAGAATTCTACTTTGGGAAATTCATGAGCTTGAACTTTGCCTACAACCACATGCGCAGGCAAGAGCTTGCAGTAGACACTAAGAAAGGACTTACGGGTTTCTCCTTTGGAGTTAACTTATACATTAAGCAATTCACTTTTAGCGTGGCAAGAGCTAGATACCATATTGCCAGGGCTAGTACTCAATTCACCGTTCAAGTGAATATGTCAGCATTCAAGAAAAAGAAAACACGCGAGGCGCAACCACTTCCTATTGACCCTGTGCCACCAGCTAATGACTCCTCTCAATAAAATAACAGTAGCTATTGATGGCTTTGCTTCCTGTGGCAAAAGCACCATTGCTAAGGGGTTGGCTAAAAAGCTTAACTACATCTACTTAGATAGTGGAGCAATGTACAGGGCCGTTACACTTCATATCCTTGATAAAGGCATTGACCCAGAAGATGTAAATGCTATAGTTGCAGAACTACCGAACATCACTATCGATTTTCAGTATGATAATGAGCTAGGCACTAGCCGCACCATACTCAATGGTAAAGACATAGAAAGTGACATACGTACCATGCGCGTTTCAGGTGCTGTAAGCCCGGTAGCTAGAGTTAAGGAGGTTCGCCATGCTATGGTAGAGCGCCAACAAGTGCTTGGCAAACATGGCGGCCTCATTATGGATGGCCGCGATATTGGCACCGTAGTTCTGCCCAATGCAGAGTTGAAAATATTTGTTACTGCACGCATAGATGTACGCACCGAAAGACGTTACGCAGAATTAACTGCACGTGGAATAAAGGTGACCCGTGAGCAAGTGGCAGAGAATTTACAAGAGCGTGATCGCATTGACAGCACCCGTAAGGTAAGCCCCCTAAAACAAGCCGAAGATGCTGTGGTTTTAGACACATCAGACCTAAGCTTAGAGGAGCAGCTAGAAACCGCTGTGGGCTGGGTTTTGGAGCGTTCAGAGGCATAGTCCATTTATCCTATTTCAAATACTTGCTGATAAGTACAAATAACCGTATCTTTGCGGTCCATTTCGGAATATATTTTTTAACATTTTAAACTCTCTATTTTGAGCGAAGAAAAAAACATTAACCCAAGCGACCAGCAGGAGAACAA
>CAYGTK010000138.1:0-11869 GCA_964352775.1 uncultured Chitinophagaceae bacterium | reverse complement strand
GTTTAGTATAATCTATATGTTGTATTCTTGTTCATGAATTAGGCTCTTTTAGTGATGATTTTACGGTAAAAATTAAATATTACCCACATTAGGCTAATATTTATGTTGAAAAGTCGATGAAAATTTGATATTCTGTTGGTGATGATGTTATTTTTGTTCATCGTTCACTAAAACATTAATTTATTATGGCTTTTCAAAAACTGGAATACATTTGGCTAGACGGTTACGCACCTGAAGCTAACCTTCGTAGCAAAACCAAAGTTCTTCAACTTGATGAGTTTGAAGGAGAAGTAGACAGACTTCCAGAATGGTCTTACGACGGTAGCTCAACCCAGCAAGCCGAAGGTAAGTCTAGCGACTGTTTATTGAAGCCCGTTCGTTGTGTGCCAGATCCGGAGCGCATTAATGGATGGTTGGTAATGTGTGAGGTTTTGAACCCAGATGGTACACCGCATGACACTAACCAACGTGCACAGTACGCTGATAAAGAAGATTTCTGGTTCGGTTTTGAGCAAGAGTATACCTTAGTTAAAGATGGCGTGCCTTTAGGTTTCCCAACACACGGTTACCCAGAACCACAAGGAAAATATTACTGCGCAGTAGGTAATAAATACGTTACTGGTCGCGAGATAGTAGAAGAGCACTTAGACATTTGCCTAGAAGCAGGTCTTGGTATTACGGGTATTAATGCAGAAGTAATGCTAGGCCAGTGGGAATATCAGTTATTCGGTAAAGGCGCTAAGCGCTCTGCTGATGACTTATGGTTGACCCGCTACTTGCTACACCGTATTACAGAGAAATATGAAATAGATGTAGAATTCCATCCTAAGCCAGTAAAAGGTGACTGGAACGGAAGTGGATTACACGCCAACTTCAGTAATCACGAATTGCGCGAAGTAGGTGGTGAGGAATATGTTAAAGCTATTTGCGAAACGTTTGGTAAGTTCCATGCAGAGCATATAGCAGTTTACGGTTCTGCTAATGACCAGCGTTTGACTGGTTTACACGAAACAGCACACATTGAGTCTTTCTCATACGGTGTAAGCGATCGTGGAGCTTCTATTCGTATTCCAGTATCAGTACCTGCTAATGGCTGGAAAGGATATTTAGAAGATCGTCGTCCTGCTTCAAATGCAGATCCATATGATATTACAGAGCGTATTTTGAAAACATTCGAGTCAGTTCCTGCTACGGTAGAAATGGCTTAACAAGCTCTATTTTAATAAACTAGAAAAGCTGCTCCGATCTATTCGGAGTGGCTTTTTTAGAACATAGCCCTATTTGCCAATAATAACAATAACTCCAATTCATTATGAGCGAACAACGTTCAAAAGCGGTGCAAACCCTTATCCACCGTCAAAAAACAGTACTAGATCTACCTAAAGAACCAATATCAGAATACTTTGCCAGTCACGTTTTTGGTGATGGCGCCATGCGCAAGTATTTAGGTAAGAATGCCTACAAAAGCGTAAAGAACTCCATAGCCCAAGGCGGCAAAATAGACCGACACGAAGCCGAGCAAGTAGCTAGCGGAATGAAAGCCTGGGCCATGAGCAAAGGTGCTAATAGCTATACACACTGGTTTCAGCCATTAACGGGTGCTACAGCTGAAAAGCACGATACCTTTTTCAGCCACGATGGTGTAGGTGGTGGAATTGAAAGCTTCTCTGCTGATTCATTAGTACAACAAGAGCCCGATGCATCTAGCTTTCCAAGTGGTGGTATCCGCGAAACTTTCGAGGCACGTGGTTATACAGCATGGGATCCTTCTTCTCCAGCATTCATCGTATCGGTAGGTTCGGGTAAAACCCTTTGTATACCTACCATCTTTGTATCGTATACGGGGGAGGCATTGGATTATAAAGCGCCACTGCTAAAATCGCAACAAGCCATTCAAGATGCTGCATTGAAAGTATGCCAGTACTTTGATAGGAACGTAAGCAAAGTATACCCTACACTAGGCTGGGAGCAAGAGTACTTTATTGTAGATGAGGCCTTGTTCTACGCCCGTCCCGACTTGATGATGACCGGCCGTACCTTATTGGGTAAAGCACCTGCCAAAGGGCAGCAGTTAAGCGACCATTATTTCGGGTCTATTCCAGAACGCGTATATGCCTTTATGCTCGATTTTGAGACTGAGGCTTTGAAATTGGGAATTCCTGTAAAAACACGTCACAATGAGGTAGCACCAAGTCAGTACGAGGTAGCCCCAACCTTTGAGGAAGTTAACATAGCGGTAGACCATAACAGTCTATTAATGGACTTGCTTGATCGTGTAGCAAAGCGTCATAAACTACGTGCGCTAATGCATGAGAAGCCATACGCAGGCCTAAATGGTAGCGGAAAGCACAACAACTGGTCGCTAGCGACAGATACGGGCGAGAACCTATTGGCTCCAGGTAAAACTCCGAAGACCAACTTGCAGTTCTTAACCTTTTTGGTGAACACCATTAAAGCGGTAAACGATAATGCCGATCTACTTCGCGCTGCTATTGCATCTGCGGGTAACGATCATCGCTTGGGTGGGCATGAGGCTCCTCCAGCTATCATTTCCATTTTCTTGGGTGGGCATTTAACTAAAGTATTAGATGAGATAGAGCACCGTGTAGATCAATACTTTGATGAGCAAGATCAGACGGAATTAAAACTAGACATCCACAAAATAATTCCAGACTTATTATTGGATAATACCGATCGTAACCGCACCTCGCCATTTGCCTTTACGGGAAATAAGTTCGAGATACGCGCCGTAGGTTCTAACACCAACTGTGCCGCACCTATGATAGTGATGAATACTATTGTGGCCGACCAATTGACCCAGTTCCGTGAGGATGTAGAAGCCTTGAAGAAAGACGGGGAAAAGAAAGACGGTGCAATTTTGAAAGTGTTACAGAAGTATGTAAGTCAATCACGAGCTATCTTGTTTGAAGGTGATAACTACAGTAAAGAGTGGGAGAAAGAAGCTGCCAAGCGAGGCTTGAACAATATTAAAACCACCCCTGAAGCATTAGGCTTGTATGTTACTAAAGCGGCTAAGGCCATATTCAGTAAGCACAATATATATACTGATGTGGAGATGGATGCTCGCTACATCATTCAGCTAGAAAACTACGCACTTAAGCTTCAAATAGAAGCAGATATACTATTGGATGTAGTTAGAAGTTCTGTATTACCAGCGGCTATCAAGTATCAGAACGAGTTGATAGATAACGTACTAGGGTTACAAGAAGTGGGCTTGAAAGAAAACATGTACAAAGCGCAGGTAGATCTTTTAGAAGAAGTATCAGAAAACATTAGCGGCATGCGTAAGGCAATAGCTAAACTTACCGCTGAGAAGGACAAAGCTGATAAGCACGAAGATGACGCCAAAAAACGCGCCATAGCTTATTGCGATAATGTGAAGCCTTATTTTGAGACTATTAGACAACACTCAGATGCTTTGGAAGCTATAGTAGACGACGAACTGTGGCCACTACCTAAGTACCGCGAATTGTTGTTCTTAAGATAATCCATTGAAGTAAATTAATGGTGAACGGTGCCAGCGATCTTTTTAAGGTCGCTGGTTTCTTTTTTTTAGGAGGTCTAGTTTTCGTCTAAAAGCTCGCGCTGACTAAGAATAATTGGACGGAGCATAGCCAGTGTTATCAATGCCAAAGCAATACTACGGTAGCGTAAAATGGCCCCTACATTAGGTACTACCAAACCAATTATAACCAATAAGCTGAAGCCCAAGAAAAAAGCTACCCAGCCAAAACTGTAGTGCTTTGAGCTTGGAAACCGCAGTATAGCTATGCCACCAAGCACTACCCAAAGGTTGAGCAGAATGATAGTCTCTATCCGTGCTAGCCAATACAGTCCTGTACTGCCTCCTGTAAGAAAAGGGCCTAGTAGCGAATCCTTTAGCGCAATAGGTATTGCCATTAAAAAGGTGAAAATGCTATCGCCTAGTTCAGGTGTATCTATATAGCTACCACCCGCTTCTAGTAATTGAAAAGCTTGTTGCTTTTCGTTCACAATACTAATAAGGAATGATCCAACATCGCCAAAGGCGATATACCCAATACCTGCTATTAGGCCATATACGCCCAAATAGACCAATAAAGAAGGAACCTTAGGCAGTAGATAAGTAATGGAAAAGGCCAATAGTAATGGAAGCAGCAGTGCAAAACTGTAATTCCTTACCAAGAAAAGAAGAGCAGCACCAGCAACGAATAACAGCAGCGGCTTCCAGCTCTGCTTTTCTGTTAACTGCTGCAAACCTAGGAATAGCATGCCCAGAGCTATCAGCATTAAGCCTTCTTTATGAACTCCAGAAGTCCAAAAAAGGAGAGAGGGAAGTAATAAGAATATCACACTCCATAGAGTAAAGCCCGAGCGAAAGAAGCTGCGGTACAACCAGGTCATTGCCATGGTGGTGAAAAAAGCCATAAATACCACGTGAGCATATATACTACCAAAAGAAACTAAACGCGCTAGTGCATTAAAGCGTACCACCATATAGGCAGGGGTATCTTGCCAAAAGCCCATGGCATATATCTCTTCTTCAATAAATTTAGGGAACACCGCTAAGTCATTCGGCCCAAAGGTGAGCATCAAGTACTTCTTAGGGTCTTCAAAAAGGGTGCGGAATATTATATCGCTATCATTAAAGTAGAACAAAGTATCACCACCACCATAGTTTGAAATATGTAATTCTATATAGGCTACACCTAAAATGCACTTTAATAGAAATAGGCCAATGATATAAAGCTGTGGTAGCCCACTTCTTTTCCCCAATTTATAATAATAAATAGCCGCTGCAATTAAAAAAGCATAAGCCATACCAACCAATAAAGGGAAATAGGTATCCATGAACCTTAAAGCTAAGAGATCTATATAGGGCTAACGAAGGCTAGGAGGGACTTATTTTAGTTAAATAGGGCAAGCGCATTGAAAATAGACTTGACTTTAATGAAAAGGTAGTCTACATTGAAAGTATTCAACGCGCTTGCGATCCTACTCGACTCAATTAGGATTTACGGAACGATAATTCAAAAGTTTCACTATGATGAAGTTTTGCGCAGCGATGATAACTCTTTTTTCAACCCTTTCTTTAACGGCTCAAGTGGTTAATGAAGCTCTTTACGGAGAAGCTTCTTGCTACGATGAAGGTGTAGCGTTGGTAGAATTGACCGATGGTTACCTATTAAGTGCTGCTAAAAAATGTGGTTCTGCTGATTGGAAAGGTAACTTGCTACAGCTTGATGCTAACTTAGATACTACCAAAGTAATGTTCGACCAAGCTTTTCACGGCCGCATGGCTAGCACGGCTGCCAATGGTAATATCTTATTTTACGGAGGTGAGAAAGCAGGATTCGTTAACGATTCTATCCGATTGACCAAAACTACCGCTACTGGCCAAGTACTTTGGAGCAAGAGCTTATTCTACGGCTTATGTAAAAACACTTCTACCAAAGTAACCGAAACTGCCGATGGTCATTTCTTGATCACTGGTTTCTATGCAGTTACTTCTTGTAGCAATCCTAGCTACGATGCATTTGTAACTAAAATGACCACCAATGGCGATGTAGTTTGGGAATACCTAATGGAAGGTTACGGAAACGACCAACTGCACGGTGTGGTAGAAATGAGCAACGGTATGATAGCTGCCAGCGGATGGAGCGATACTAAAACCCGTAGTGGCGATGTTGATTACACGGTTCAACTATTGAACGCCGACGGTACACTAGCTATTTCGCGCACATTTGGTGAGCAGGGTTACGATTTTGCCTACGACATTACTGCGCTTCCTAACAACGAACTTTTATTAACAGGCCACAGCGATAGCCTGAAATTGGTTAAGCTTGATTCAGTTGGTACTGAAATATGGACCAAAACTTATGGCCGTACTTGTGGAAGTGCAAACTACAAAGCCATTACTACACACGATAATGGTTTGGTAGTATTGGGTACGGAATCAGTAGATGGTACTTGTACCGCACTACTTATTAAAATGGATTACGACGGAGTTCCACTTTGGAGAAAGAACTTAGAAGGCCGCCTTCGTCAAGTAATTGAGACCAAAACGGGTAACCTGGTATTAACTGGCTATAGAGATTACCTTCCACAAGCAGTAGTTATTGAATTTGATAGCACTCGCTTTGAGCTACCTACTGAGCCTATTGATACTACAGTAGATAGCACAGCTAACCCCAACGGTGGTGTAGATACTGTTTCAACTTCAATTTGGGAAGTGGCAGAGGAATTGAGCGTAAGCGCTTACCCTAACCCAGCCATTAACCAAATAACTATTAGCTGGACGGGAACTGATACACCCGAAGCTATTTATTTAATAGACCTGAAAGGAAGCATCGTTCGCAACTACAGCAATACTACTGGCAGCGAACTAAGCATTCCTAGAAACGACCTGCCAACAGGAATTTATGCCTACCGCGTACAATGGAAACACAAAGCCCTAACTCGCAAAGTGATCTTCCAATAACAGCTTGCGATCTTATTGCTTAAAAGCAAACCTCAACTCAACTCATGCAAGGCCATTCCAATATATTGGGGTGGCTTTTGTTTTTGGGCGCGTTAATAGACGCTATGTAGTTGCATACTTATTAGTAGGTAAGGATGAGTTGGGGATAGTATTAGGTCAGGCAGGTACACCTACCGATTATAAAGCAAAGGTTTAGTTGCCAACCAAAACAACACAGGAAACAAATGCAGCGGTATGGCTAGGCCTGGTAGCATTTCGGGGAATTCTACCTCGTAGGGCAGGGTGATGGCAAAGGGGCCAACGAAGGAAGCAAAGGTGAGTATTAAAAAAAGGGCATTGAATAAGCTATCTCGCCCTTTGGTTACCCACTTGCTAAAAAAGAAGTAAGCCAGTGAAGCCAGCAAACAACCGAATAAACAAGCGCCAACTATCCCCATAGGGTTTATCACCAAGCTAAGGTCTACCAATAGCGCTTGGCTGTAGGCGGTGTTGTATATATTGGCAGCTAGTGCGGCTAGTGCGCCAGCGGTAAGTCCGTGTAATAAGCTCTTTTTCACGGCCCTATTATTTAGTTACAGGAACGGAAATAGCTACACTAAGATCGGTAGAAGCCTTGCCTTGCATACCTTTGGTAGAACCGATGTTGTAATCGAGCCTATTAACATCAAAGCTTCCCGTAAAAGTGTTGTCAACAAAGGTGAAAGGAAAGCTGATCTCTTTTTCCACCCCATGCATGTTCAACTTGCCCGTTACGCTGTAGCCATCGGTAGTCTTACTTATTTTGCTAGATACGAATGTAATGTTCGGGTATTCTTCTACACTGAACCAGTTATCGCTTTTAGCGTGCTTATTTTTCATACCGTTGCCCGTGCTTATCGAGCTGGCATCTACACTCATATTGAAGCTGGAAGAAGTGAGGTCACTCTCATCAAAAATGATAGTGCCGTTCATTTTAGTGAATACACCTGTAGGGTCTTCGCTGGTGAATTTCACGGAGTAGTCGCTACCTATAGTCCAAGCGTTGATACTGGTAAATGTGGTAAAACCTGATAGGGCAAGTAGACCAACGAGCAGATAAGAGTAAATAGACGCGTTCATATTGTGTTGTTTAGGTTGATAAGTGAAACGCCCTTGCTAGCCAATTGTTGCGAGGGTAGGCTCGGATAGCTTGAAAGTTCCTTTCTCTAAATTATACTATCAACTTTGGATAACTGATGTTTAACTAAAAAGGTCTCTCCCGCAATGGAAGAGACCTTTCAATATTATCTGTTAGCTAGCAGCTATTAAAAATCGTCTACAGTAGAGTTTTTCTCAACAATAGCGCGAGTTTCGTAATCGCTTTCTATGCTTAGCACGAAGTTTTTAACCGAAAATTCAGCTAAAGTAAATGTAACGTCTTGTACCACCCATTGGTAGTAGATAACATCATCTACAGTACTTTTAGAAGCGAATTTGCCGAATTTGTAATCCAAAATAAAGATCATTTCATCCAACTGCTCACGGCCTCCACCTAGTTGTACTTTGTAAAGGCGATTATCTTCATTAAAGAAGTAGTATAGTGAGCTTAAGTTAACACTACCGATAACCATGCGGTCGCCAGTGCGAACATATGCTTCTGGTAATAAGGCATCTTTTACCTTTTTGAACTTAACCTGTTCTCCATCTACAAAAACAGAATCTTTATGGGTACCCCAATCGATGTCGCGGAACCCTTTTACGCGATCTTGTTGAGCGAAAGCGGTCATAGAAATAGTGGCAAATACAAAAAGGAAGAGTAGCTTTTTCATCCGTGTTAGTTTGTCTAATTTTTATTGAAAGCACGAATTTGCGAAAAAAAATCAATAGATCGGCAGCGCAGAGAGTTAAGATATACACATCTTTACCCCACACTAGCACGTGAACACAGACTTATCACCATATCGATACTTTCAACTTTCTGCTAATAGGTTTCCAGATGCTGTAGCCGAGGTATTTCAGCATCAATATGCTTATGAACCTACCTATCGTAAATATGTAGAGTTGTACTATGGTAAAGGCTACCAGCCCAAAGCTATAGACGATGTGCCTTTTCTCCCGATAGGTATGTTTAAATACGCGACCATAAAGAGTGGAGCGTTTGATGCACAGGCCATTTTTGAGAGTAGCGGAACCACTGGCCAGTTAACCAGTAAGCATCATGTTAAAAACTTAGCACTGTATAAAGATGGCTGCACTACCACCTTCATTAACCAAGTGGGCGAACCTGAAGATATGGCAATACTTGCCCTGCTACCATCTTATTTAGAACGAAGTAATTCGTCACTAGTAAGTATGGTCGATTGGTTGATCACCATGTCCGATCACGAAGAAAGCGGTTTTTATTTAGATGACTTGGAAGGATTATCTATCAAGCTAGCCAACCTGAAAAAGGGGGGAGTGCCTACCTTATTAATAGGTGTATCCTTCGCTTTACTCGATCTGGCAGAACGATTTCCTCAAGACTTATCAGGCATTACCATAATGGAAACTGGTGGTATGAAGGGCAGAAGGAAGGAGTTGATACGGGAGGAACTGCATGGCATTCTACAAAAAGCCTTTCAAGTAGAACACATCGCCAGCGAATATGGAATGACGGAATTACTCTCGCAAGCCTATGCTATGCAGGGCGGTAGATTTAAGTGTCCACCTTGGATGAGCATATTGATCCGCGACCCCTACGACCCAAAAACGATATTACCCATTGGCCAATCAGGACTAATTAATGTAATAGACCTTGCCAATTTCCACTCGTGCAGCTTTATAGCTACAGATGATATTGGAAAACTTCATTCCGATGGTACTTTCGAAGTGTTAGGCCGACAAGATAATGCGGAGATAAGGGGTTGTAATTTGATGGTGTTTTAATTATCATATACTTAGGCAGTTAGGGCTTTAGAAAGGCCATAGGTATGAGGTTTATTTCTACAGCATATATTATCTATTAAAGCACTCAAAAAATTGTAGATTTAAGTCATTATGCAAAAGGGGCTAATCACATTTCTATTTGTTTTTGTTGTAAGTGGGCTTTCGGCCCAAACCTGTAGTAGTGATCGTTACCGTTCCGAGGTTTTCACTCAACTAGATATTCAGCGCGACGTAGTATATGGTAATGCCCCACTGCTAACCCCAGTTTATTTAGGAGAAAACGTAACTGTCCCCCTCGATCTAGATATGGATATTTTTCAACCTGCTGGCGATACACAATCGCTTCGTCCACTATTTTTGTGGGCTTTTGGCGGGGCATTCATTATTGGGAACAAAGAACATGGCGATATGCAAGAAATGTGTGAGCGATTTGCCCGAAGAGGTTTCGTTACAGCCAGTATCAATTACCGTAAGGGCTTAAATCTTACCAATGCTGGTAGTGCCGAGCGGGCTGTGTACAGGTGTACCCAAGATTACAGTGCGGCCATTCGCTATTTTAAAGAGTTTGCGCAGCAATATCGTATTGATACCAACCAGATTTTTGTCTCGGGAAACAGCGCGGGTTCATTTGGAGCCCTGCATGTTGCTTATATGGACGAGGCTGATAGACCTGCTTCTACTTATGGACAGGGTGGATTGGTTCCATGGCCAGATCTAGGATGTAAGGACTGCTCTGGCAATAGCTATCAACACAGCTCTAATGTGCGTGCCGTAGTTAACAACTGGGGGGCGATAGGTGACACCAATTGGATAAACGCGAATAATATAAAACCGACCCTTTCCATTCATGGAGATGCGGATAATTTAGTCCCCTTTGGAGTAGGGGCACCGTTTTCTGCTGATTTAGTGATGCCTACTGTTTATGGCTCTTCAATAATTCACCCTCGCTTACAAAATTTGGGCGGCTTCAACCGCTTTATACCGCTAGTTGGTCAGGGGCATATTCCTTGGGGTATACCTGGGGTGCCCACTGCTATGTTTGACCCTCTGTACGATTCCATTGCCAATTTCACGGTAGACGTACTAGGTTCTGAGCAGGCGATTACGGGAATGGATGAAGTTTGTATTGGTGATGTGGCGGTATACTCTGCTCAATCCACTGGTGGTCAATATTGTTGGTTGGTTACTGGCGGAACAATTACCAACCAACCCCCAAATGGCGAATGGATCGAGGTAAGCTGGCAGCAAAGCGGCTCGGTTTCGCTTCAAAGTACTAGTAAAAATGGTTTGGAGCTAGAAGAGGTAAGTCAATCGGTTACCGTTTATCCCAACCCTACGGTAAGCATCAGTGGAGATAGCGCAACTTGCGCTGGTGGTGAGATCACATTAAATGGACGAGGTGCTGCCACTCTTTATTGGGAATTGGCAGATACTACTATAACAACCAGTAGCCTAACCCTTGGCCCCGATAGTTCGGGCTTGGTTAGCTTGTATGGAACTAGTACTAATGGTTGCAAATCAGATACGGTTACGCGCACTTATGCGGTATATGCCTTACCTGACACCCCTGTTGTACAAGCTGTTAGCAATGTGTTGGGTACTTCGGTAGCTGATAACTATCGTTGGTTTTTTGAAGGTGGTGCTATTTTAAATAGCAACAGTCAAACTATCCTACCAGCTTTAGAGGGCAATTATCAAGTAGAGGTAACTACCAATAATGATTGTAGTTTGCTTTCCGCCCCATTCTTATATTTCAAGGCTGATACAAATAATGATTCCACCAATGTTAGCATTCGCCCAACAGTTTTGGAAGGTATTTCTATTTTTCCCAACCCGTTTTCAAATGAATTGACCTTGCAAAATATTCCTCCAGAAGTCCATGCCGAGTTAAGTAATATTCAAGGGCAAAAGCAGGAGGTTAGCTACTCTTTCAATCGCGGTAGCATAACTCTAAATACCACGGATTTACCAATAGGAATTTATGTGTTGAACTTACACCTCGATTCTGCAGTAAGGCAGGTTAAGGTGTTGAAGTTGTAGTATAAAAAACGTTTATAATAAAGCCATGTCATTCTGAACTTGTTTCAGAATCTCATGCACTTGACTTTAATACTGAACTTCATTCTTACGCTAGATCCTGAAAGGACTTCAGGATGACGGGAATGGATTGTACAGTGCTTGAAACTACTCCATCTTCACCAGCTTATCCGTCAGCACCAAATTGTTGTTTACCCACACTTTGTAGATGTACATGCCATTGGCTAGGCTCAACTGACTGAGTGGTATAGTGTTTAGGCCCTCACTTGCCTTGTAGCTGCCAAGTTGGTTGCCCGAAAGATCGTAAAGGTGTACTTTACCTTGCTTTGGCATATTGATGGACACATCTCCCGAAAAAGGATTGGGCCACAGTCTAACTTCTGACTTCTGTGCTCTGTTGGCTACCGATGTTGGGCAGTTGTAGTTGGGTACTATTACCACGGTATCTACACGGCTTTGGCAGCTGTA
>CAYGTK010000137.1:0-11932 GCA_964352775.1 uncultured Chitinophagaceae bacterium | reverse complement strand
CTCGTGGAAAACCAACAAGGAAGCTAAACATAAAATATCTTTAAAGCTTTGGGAAGGGAGTCAATTGATTCAGTATGCCAAAACAAATGACCTTTATAATCAGCTCTTTGAAATACATGATTCACAAAGGATTGAAGAGATTTACCAAGCAGTGGTTGAGAAAACCCTTATCCCTGAGAGTCAGAGCAAAACTTCAGAAAATTTTAGATGGAATAAATGTGGTCCAAAGGAATTCGGGAATTTTTACCCAAGACCAAGTGTCCATGAAGAATTCGAGAGTATTTTCAACTCCCAACCTGTTATCGGCATTAGTGGAATTATAGGTTCAGGTAAAACTTACTACCTCGCAAATTATCTTTATGAAATTCAGGAAAAAACTAGAAGTATATGGTTTGATTGCAAGATAGGGGGCACTTTATCGGAATTGATTGAGTTTCTTAGGGAGCTAGGGCTATCGCTTCCAAGCGAATCTAATCGGACTAATGCTATTGTAGTTATTGAATTTCTGAATGATCATGAAGCTGTTTTAGTGCTAGATGACTTCCAAAATGTAAGAGTTAGTGGATTTGAGATTCTCCTAGATCAGGCAAACAGATTAACTAATAAAACAGTTATAATTCTTTTATCAAACCAGTACTTAAAGCTTGAAAACAACTTTCATTTATATAATTTCCCCAAGTGCTACACTGATAAAAGCTTTAACGAAATCTTAGCTGATGCAAGACCTAACATTGACATAGAAAAAATTGAAGAGATTAACTTTGAATCAGGTAGATTACCAGAAGGTGTGAAAATATACCTTGATAACTTTCAAGATTCGATTGGTTTTCCGCTCAAGTCACAACTTTCGCTAAAGTCAGACTTGATGAAGTGGTTTTCTAAGTTTGAGTTTTCTGATAAAGAGCGTACTGCGTTAAAATATATTTCCCATATAGACAGTGGTTTTTCTGAATACTTTGTTGAGTATTTCTGTAAAAGGAAGGATATAGCAATTAGACCAGAGGAATTATTTAGCAGTCTTAAAAAAAAGCTATCTATAGTTGAAAATGAAGAGAGTAGATATACAGTTCATCCTTTTTTGATAAGCTTTTTCAGAGAAACCCTTCCCAGTATTGAAAAAGAGGACGTATACAACTACATAGGAGGTTACTACAAACATGTAGTTTTCAAAGTACTCAAAAAATCAGGGGAAAAGGAAGTAATTACAGAAAGGGATGAAATCAGTGGGTTACTAAATTATATATGCAAAAGCGTTGAGTATTACTTGCGAGCTGAAAATTACAATGATGCCAATAGAGTCATATCAATGTTTATAAAACATTTTAAAAGCTTGAGTGAATATGACTTGATTTTTCCTTTGATTGAAAGAAGTCTCGACAACCATCCTAACCCAAAAGAAAATCATTGGATTGGGTTTCATTATTCCCAAATGCAATTCTTATTTGGAGAATGGGGAAAGGCATTACATAGGGTTAGAAACATAATTTATCACACCTCGCCTTCAAAACATGAGCTATCTTTAAAAAAATGGAATAAACAGTCAAAAGAGAGAATTACCATCCACATTAAATCTGTAATACTCTATTCAGAAATATTATCTGGTATAAATAAACCTGAAAAAGCCTATCAGATATTATTCGGTAGTTTACTTTCAATGTCACAAAACATAAAATTAATTTCCCAATTAAATGTTCATGTAATTAACCACGTTTTATCTATAGTTGTACAACATGCAATTGATTGTGAGAACTTAAATCTAGCTACAATTCTTCAGAATAAACTGATGAATGCTAAAAGACTATCCACTTCTAATTTGTCTAAGGGAATTAATAAAAACCGTATGGGTTTAATCTATCTCAAAAGAGGAGATTATAATGGTGCTGCGAGTATGTTTAAAGAAGCAAATGAGCTGCTAAGTGTAGTTGATGCAAGAGCTGAAGCTTGGTCGTCACGGTGTTTAGCTTTATGTTTTGTTAGAGGCTTTGAAGGAATAACCGAGTCAGAATTTCTGCATTACTGTAAAAAATTCATTAGTACTGGACAAGAATCAAAATTAATTGACGGTAGGTATTTCAATGACCTCAGGGAAATTGAAGTATATTCAAATACAAACAAACTTTCGATTCCTCACCTGAAAGATGAATTAGAAAGAGTGAAACCAATTAATTCTAAAATCAACGCCTTAATAGAGGATAGTAATTTAATAAGTTTTTTAATGGATATTTCTGCTTATGAGGTCCCTGATGAAGATAATCAATTACGCTTAGTTGATTTTTTGTTAGACCCGATAGGGAAAGAAATGAAATCTGAGTACGTACACTCGTTAAT
Source organism: uncultured Chitinophagaceae bacterium (assembly GCA_964352775.1). Lineage (GTDB taxonomy): Bacteria > Bacteroidota > Bacteroidia > Chitinophagales > CAIOSU01 > CAYGTK01. The sequence goes on along the minus strand of CAYGTK010000137.1, from coordinate 9,604 downwards.
TAGCGGAATAAGGAAAAAGCCATCTGAAGCAATTGCGAGTCTATTCAGTGAAGTCGAGCCTATTAAAATTTTCAAAACTCCTTTCCTAAATAAAGCTATTACTGAAGCTAGTAAAGTTGATGATTCAATAGTGAACAACTTTATCCTTCCCTATATTGATATAATAGCTGATACTACCGATTCGATTAGAATTCATTTTGCAAGAGCATTGGAGTATAAAAAGCGATTCCCATTTGTAGAGCAATTGCTAAATTCAGTGAATACACACACTTCTGAAAGTCATAACATCTACGGGAATTTTTATCAAGGTTCAGATAGGGAAAAGAGTTTATTCCATTATAAAGAAGCAATTGAACTGTCCAGACAAAGCAGGCAATTAGCTAAATACTACAACAATATCGCTTGGCTAATTTATAACACTAAATGGAGAAGCAAGTATGAAGAAGGCATTGCAGCAGCAGAATTATCTTTAGAGAATAAATCATTTCATCCCACTTTTTGGCCATATCCTCTCATGTGTTTGTATGTATTAAATATTGAATTTGAAAACTTAACAGGTGTTAGCAGCGCTGTTTCCAAACTAAACGCTGAATATAATCCCGGTTATCGATTTCTATCAAAAACAATAGAGCTTCTTAGGGGCAAGCAGAAAAAGCATCTTCTTAAAAGTGAATTTGATATTTAGCATCCATAACCAAATATAATCTTTCAATAAAAAAACTACCATCCACCCGCAGGGCAAGCACATAACCCACCCTAAATAGCAGCCGCACAAACGCCACCAAAACCCACCCGTAATTGGCCAAAATGTACCCAAACTGTACCCAAAAAGGTCAAAAACAAACAAAAACTAATTTATCGCCATATGACAGGAGTGGCGTAAACAGGGCCTTAGAGCAAATGCGCATAAATGTAAGATATCGTATATAGGCTGTATCTGTTGCTGTGCAATGCATACAAAGCGCCACCAAGCTGCCAAAACCCTTCAATGAAAACCCTAAACTTCAACCTAAGCAACTTACCAAACGGCACCTACATAGCCCAAAACAAAATGGGGGAGAAGTGGCCCGTGAACGGTCGCTACTGCTGCGATGAAACTTGAAAAAAACTGCGGACTACCGACTATAAACTATTGTCTAGCCCCTACTCAATAACCAATACAATCTCTGTAATGGTGGGTTCTTTATCGCTGCCTGGTATTTCTACTTTGTTGTACATTTCTACGCGTTGGGTGTAGGTGGTGGCCATGTTGTAGTAGTAGGTGGCATTCATGGTAAGCTCCATTTCCATGTCTTCTATCTCTTTTTGAGCTTCTTGGGCTTTCTTTTTGTCTTTCTTACTCTTCTTTCCATCATCGAACATATCACCTAAAGAGGTCATCATATTCTTTACCATCTCTTTCAGAAAGTCGGTATCCATGTCGGTAATTTGGTAAAAGGTGGCTACTTGGTCAACCTCATCTACCTTGGTCAATTCAACACTTACCGTAGCGGTAACCTGAACATCACCAACTAGCAAAGCCATACCCGACATTGACTCGGGCAGACCTTCCGTGGCTGTTTCAGATATGGGCTTTCCTATTTCATATTCGGTACCAAAGGGAACGGTTAAGAAGATAATGTAAGGCATCATAGCGCTTTCTAAGCCTTCTTTGCTTCCAAACATATCCATCATGGGGCCTACTATCATTTTTACCAGCATCATACCAAATTTGGCTTCTTCGGTATCTTCTTGCTCCATTTCGTTAAGCTTGGTCTGTAGCTCTTCCAAGGCGGGCTTCATCTCAGCCTCTATTTCTTCCCAATTGTGCAGCTGCGCTTCGCCAGTGCTTTTAGATATGCTATACTCGATGGTGAAGTCTTTAGTGCTTTCCTCTTCTTCTATTTGCTCCGTCTCTTCTTGGTCTTTGTTGGCCATGTTCATCATTTCACCTAGGCCCTCATTCATTTCATCGCTTTCAATACTGACAATGTAAGCGGCATCGGTTTCCTCTATCACCTCAATGGTAAACTCTTCCGATTTGGTGGTGGTTACCCCCTTTTTGGTGGTAGTAACTTGTTTGGTCACCTTTTTTACGGTGCCTACCTTCCAATTAGGCGTGAAGGAATGGGTTTGCGCAATAGCAGAGAGACTGATAAATAGTGAGAGTAAGATGGTGATTAAACGCATGCTAGGCAGTTTGTTGTTCGGAATTAAAAGAGGCTCAAAGGTAACATATGGTATAAGAATTCTGAGACTGCGTTAGCGTACAAACTACTTAATTATAACCCATACTCAGTTTAGCTTTACTTGAGCGTATCTTAATGGATGTCTGGGCATCGCCCAAGTTCTTGAAAGTGATGCGTGTATCTTTTGGTACGATAATACTGGTTCGCTCACCAGGTTTCAATACAGGTAGATCCATACGGAAGTCGCTTTGGGTATAGCCTATTATAGCTACATCTTCGGTGCCAGTATTTTTAACAGAGGCCTTGTATCGGCTATGACTGCCTTTGCCTAAAATAAAAGTTTGGTCAGCATCAATGTAAGTGTTTGACTGTAAGGTGGCGCACGAGCTAAGGCTAAGTGTTATTACAATGGCTAGTAGTGTGAATCGCATGGGTATTGTTTTGATACATAGGAATAACTGAAAGTGTGGTAAATGGTTTTGTTAAAAACTGTTAATGCCTTTGTAGCATAAACTATGCTATGGATAGTATTGATCGTAAAACTTGGTGCTTAACGCTTTGCCCCATTGATTATATTTAGCGCTTAAACTGAAAGTATGCGTAGTTTTTTAATAGTAATTCTAGTTGGTACTTATAGCTTAACGGCCACTGCACAAGATTGGAAAGCCAAGTACGATAAGCTGATAACTGAGCGAGCTTATGATTCAGCCTTTCAATTATTAGAAGAGATAGATAAAGAAAACCAAAATGCAGAAGTAGTTGCACTAAAAGCCAATTTACTAGTAGACAATTATGTGGATTGCATCAACTCAAAGATGTTTTCCCTAAAAGATATAGAGGATGGTGAAGAGGTAGAAGAACTGCGCGGTCAACAGGGGCAGTACAGTATGTATCTGTTCGATATTATGGGAAAAATTGAGATGCTATTAAAGGAAGACCTTAACAATGCAGAGTTGCACTATGCTCTTGCTAATTATTTCACTTTTCTATTGGATGTACGCTGTGGTGAGCTGCCTATGGAGGAAGGGTTACTGCAAAAGAAGCGTTTTGAAAGTCATGCGATAGCCTACGAAGCGGGCCTTAAAAATGCAGAAATGCTTCACGGTATGGGATACTACCAGATGATGACATCTAATTACGATCTTGCCATTTCCTACTTTATTGAAGCCTTAAATATGGAACCTACCCATGCATCAGCAACTTATAATTTAGGCATAGCTAAGTACTTTAAACAAGATCTAGATGCAGCACTTAATTACCTAAAAAAGGCAGAACAACTTTACGATGATACTTATTTAAAAAGCGATGCTGTTAGAACGCAAGGGGTTATCTATCGTGATAAAGAAATGCAAGAGAAAGCGGAGGAGCGCTTAGAGGCCGCATTTGAGCTAGAGCCAGAATATTTCTCGAACATTATGGTGCTTTTTGATCAATACATAAGCTATGGTGATGCCGAAAAGGGTTACGCTATGCTCAATAAAAAGGTGTTAGAAGACCCTGCTGAACCATCAAAATATCGCTTGATACTTGATATTTACGGCACCATTGAGAAGCTTGATGAGCTACCGGCTTACATGGAGCAATTACAAAAGAAACTACCTAATAACGATGCTACCAAAGGTAACTTCCAGATACACTATGCCACATCGCTATACTACGCCAACCGACTGGAGGAAGCCTTAAAAAGCGTAGATAAAGCCATAGTGCATTTTGACTTAGTACCGGGTATTGACCCTAGCGCAAAAACCAGTGCTCAAGGTTTAAAAGATGCAATAACAAAGTTGCTAGAAGAAGGAGAGGAATAGACAACTAAATTACAGTTGGATAGCCTTATCTATTTTTATTCTTGCCCCCAATGTAAGTTAAAGATGACAAGATGTTTACACGTCTGAATTTATTAGGCCGTGTAAGTGGTGTATACTTGTGCTGCCAACTAACATCATGTCATCATTTAAGATTATTTATTGGTTTGCCTATTATGGGCTCGATTCGCCCAGTGTACGCTACCGTGCAGCCAATCCATTACGGTATTTAAGAGCTACCTATGGTATAAACTATCATTTAGTAATACCTGGTTACCATCCATCTAAGATCTGGATCTTTTTATTAGCATATTGTTCAGCATTGTTTTCAAACACGAATAATGCAATGATCGTAATACAGCGGGTACATTCCAATTTCATTTATGCTAACCTGTTAAAGTTTCTAGTTTGGCTGAAGCCTACTATCAGCGTATATGATATTGACGATGCTGATCATTTAGATTTTCCTGATGAGAATATAAAGTGGTTTATAAAGAATTGTGCCGCATTTAATGCAGGGAGTCAGCAATTAAAGAAGACCTTTTTACCGCTAAACACCAATATACATGTTAGTACATCGCCTACTGTAAGACTTAATATACGTAAGGTAGAGCGCAATAAGTTGTTCAATATTGGATGGATAGGCTTTTTTGGGGGCGGGCATAAGCACAGTATGCTTAAAGATGTATTTCCTGCAATACTTCAGCTTCCTTTTCCTGTAAAACTAACTGTATTAGGTGTGCATAAATTAGGTGGAATAGATAGTAAAGAAGAAAACGAATTACGTGCTTACTTCCATGAAGCAGACCACGTAGAATTAGAAATCCCGAAAAATATCAATTGGCACGATGAGGTAGAGGTACAAGAACGAATTGTGAAATTTGATGTAGGTATAGCTACATTGATAAACGATGAGTTTCACTTATCTAAATCAGGCTTTAAAGCTAAGCAGTATATGAATAATGGAGTGCCTGTTTTAAGCACTCCATTACCGGAGAATACAACCTTTGTTGATGATGGTTACAATGGTTTTTTATGTTCAAGCCCAGAGGAATACTTAGAGCAACTTTGCTTGCTGAAAACAATGACTGATGAAGACTATACAACGTTAAGTGCAAATGCCATAACCTCAATTGATGGGTTCGATCATGAAAGCTATGCCAATAACCTTTCTCAATTGTATACTCAATACATCAAGTAACTATATCGCAATAGGTCTATTATAGAGATTTATTAAAACCTAGGACTATACATCACTTTGGTGTTTGATACTACGATGTTCTTATCCTTGGGATATTTCACAGTAAACTCTAGCGTAAAGCGTTTGCTTTCACCAGGGGCTAGGTCGAAGTGCCAAGTGAGTTTGCCGCTCAATTCTTCTAGCTTGGCCTCTGATATTTCAACGGCTTCCACCTTTATCTCGCTATCGCCTGGTATTGGTAATTGATCTTCAATATCAATACTTATACTTTGCTTGCGGTTGTTCTTCACTGCTATTTCAAATATCAGGGTCTCTTTAACGGTGCCACCAATAATGCGCTTCTTCTCGTAGTCTTTACGCTTGGTGCGGCTGATCATTACTCGCTTATCGCGGCCTAGGGATACACGCAGCGTGTCGCTCACTTTACCTGTGTTAATATAGCTTTCCCCTAAGTAGGTGTCACCAAAGTAAATGCTGGCTGGCCCTTCTATCAAGTTAAGGTCTTCCCAGCCTAGTATCTTGGCAATCAAAAAGGCATCCTTATCCAATTTAGGTATGGCTATATGGTCGTAAATGGCATCAACTCCGTATTCGGTTACCCTAAGCGTTTGTGGTTGACCATCGGCTGATATATTCTGGCGGTCAGGCACATTAAATTCCACTGCCAATTCTGGTGTAGTTATTTCTACAAATTGCTTTCCATCTTGCGTTAAAATGGCACCTGTTGGAGGGGCAGTTGCTTCAGCCATTACGTTTGACATATAGTTACTAGCCCTTCCGCTTTGGTCTGCATCTTCAGTCATACCATATGCTTTAGCTTTGTATAGCTGTTGCTCTTCTAAGGTCCAAACCATAAGTACTGGCACTGTTGCTCCTTGGTTAGGGTCGGTAGTGGTTAGGCGTATCATCACATTATCCCACTCAATACCTGTGTTGTTATATATGCTAGCCTTATAGGTTAAGTCAATAGGTTGGCCTATTTCAGTAGCTCTTACATCATACGATGGTGCCCAACCTGCACCTGTTACTAGGTAGCGGAAGCTCAGGTCGGTTTTAGTGGCTGCCTCAGCATCTACTTGTAGTATTACTTCGCCATAAGTTTTCTGTTTCTCCTGCTGAAGTTTGTACAAACGCTGTTGCACTTTCTGACGATCTTGACCTATCTGTACATTTTTCTTAGTAATGGCATGTAGCTTTTTGTTGATGTCCATCAATCGAGTGCGGTATAGGTTGGCTGCCTTTTCTAGTTCATCAATGGGTACTCCAGTATTTGTTCCTCCTATTTTCTTATTGGTCAGCAGTAGGTTCTTCTCTTCAGTATATACATTTGTTTCATCACGCAGAATGGCCATGCGGTCGTCAAAGTCAGCAATAGAGTCTAGCGTTGTCTTAATTTTTTTAGTCAGCTTCTTATTTTCTAACATGCCAATCTTATGGCCTACCGAAAGGATGTTAACTCCATTGCCCAGAGACACCTGCACGCTTTTACCATTCATTCGGTTAGTTAATCCCTGTAGTACAACTTTGCTACGTCCTGCGGGAACCGATATAGAGGTTTTACGCATTACTTCTGCTCCGCTTAAAAAAACGACTACAGAATCTATTTTGGAGTCAATTTTTTTGGTGGGTATATCAGCAAAGCTGAACTGAAAGGGGAGAATAAGTAAGGCAAGAAGGAATACACGTGGCATAACAAATGTGGTTTTAGTGTTCATGATGCGATGGGCTTTTGCTGTAAGATATAAAAGCTGGTTCGCTTTCGTTTCTCCAGCATAACACCAGAGGGTAACAGTTGGTAAATAATTGGGTTTGTTGGTGAGTTAGTCACATGCCCAAATAAGCAATAGTTGTGCCAAAATGAGAAGGGAATTCGCCATATTTGATGCGCAAAACCCAAGCTATGTTCGGATTATTTAAAAAGAAAGACCCCATTGAAGACTTTTGGAATTGGTTTGAAGGGGAACAAGAAATCATTTTTCACCACTTAGATGATAAGCAGCGGCAAGCTGGCTTAATTACTAAGGTAACCACTAAGTTGAAGCAAATTGACAAGGGATTGACCGTGCAAATGAGCCCTGTGAGAGATAACGGTAAGCGGGAACTGGAAATATCTGCCGAAGGGGTAAAAGAACTATTCCCAAAGGTGACGGAAGTGGTAACTGCAGCTCCAGAAGTAACTAACTGGAACATAATGGCCTTTCGTCAACCCTTTCCTAAAGAAGACTTAGGGGAGATAAAAATCAATATGGGCGAATTCAGCCTTTCTTGCGATGACATGTTCTTCATTGCTTGCGAGGAAGACGGACATTTTGGGATAGAACTATATATCCAAAACTTTGAAGAAGCAGGTCACTTTTATCAAGTAGGCTACCTAATGCTAGATGCTGTTTTGGGCGAGTATCATACCACCTGGTCGCTCGATTTTATTGAGTGGTTCCCTCTAGAAAAAGGAGATAAAGAACAAATGCGCCCCTTAGTGGAACTTAGAGACGTGGTGGAGCAGGTGGGACATTAGTCATCGGCGTCTTCCTTCTTAATCAATATCATTCGCTCTTTCCAGGTCTTATTGCCGCTGTGGGCGCGTGCATAGTATATACCTGGTTCTAAATGAAACACTTCCATTTCTAGCTTGAAGCGATAATGCCCTTTGCGCAGTGGTTTATCCTCTATTATCAGTTTCATGGCTTTACCGTACATATCGTATACACCAAAGGTGAGATCTTGTGCTTCGGGTAGTTCAAATTCGAAGCCCGCTTCAATGTATTGTGGAATTGGTGGGGTACCTGGTTGTATGGTGTGCTTCACATTATACCAGGGCACATCTTGCCCAGTTAAATCGGCCACATACTTCACCAAGTCTTTCTGAATGGTTTTGTTTGAGCTAAATACCGCGCTTAGCTGGTGGTTATTGCTCACTACCCATACAGCAGGCTGGGCGGCCTCGTCGTTATAATAGCTTTTGTCTGCTAGGTAAGTGGCTATTTTCTCTAGTTTACCGGTGCTTCTCTTCGTCATGGCAAATCCATCTTCATCACTTGGCGATCCATCATGTGCTTCGGTACAAAGGGTGTATACCTTTGTTTTCCGTTTACCTTGCTTTTCTATTACAACGTTTTTGTGCTGCACCAGCATCATGGTTTGCAGGCCTTCATCTGCAGGTTCAAATAGCCAGCCACTATTAATGCTAAGGTCTATTGTTTTATTAGTGGTGTTGGTTATCACAAACTCCATGTTCTGCCCCGTATGTCCGCCAAGGCTATATATCTGATCAATGCTTACTGCGCCAGAGTTAAGGGCTTCTTGTAAAGTGATAGTATTGGCGGCAAAACTATGGCTTACCACAAGGCATAGGCCCAGCGAAAGAAAAAGGTGGCTTTTCATGAGTGCATCTTTTAAAGGTGAAATGAATGTGCACTTATTAAAACTCTCAGATGTTTATTTGTATTGTGTAAGCATTATTGATGTTGACTTATGAAGAGGTGATCTTATTTGAATTGTTACTGCATGGGGTTCTGCTATAAATAAACTGATAGTAGCTTTGATTAAGGTATTGATAACGTTATTGTTTCTAGTTTTCGTTACATGTGGTTATGGGCAATCTAGAGATAGCACAACCTTATTGCAGCCATTTGTTACTGATGAAATGCCTCAGTTTCCTGCGGGCGAGGATAGTGCATTATCTTATTTGCGCCAAATTAAGTTTGATTGCACTTTGTTCAGCAGTTTAACCAATAAAATATTCGTTAGGTGCATTATTGATACCAATGGAAGTATAACCAATGTAAGCTTAGCAAAGGGTATTCATCCACCAATAGATAGTTTGGCCTTAAAACATGTTGAGCAAATGGCAAATTGGACACCAGCCAAGGAAAATGGAAAATTGACACCCGTTCAAATGGTACTTCCCGTTGGTAACTGTCACTAAGCACTTTGATAGCTTTTAACTATAGTGATATTCTTAACTCACCCCTCAAACCCCGGCAACCTAACCAACACCTCATTCCTTCTACCAAGAAGCTGAAAAGGTGGGTTGTAAAATAAGTACTCTACATTCTTATCGTAAGCAATGTCCTCTTTTTCTAAGAGGCTAATTAACTGCTCGCCCAGTTGCTGCATTTTAGCTTCATCGGCAAAGCCACCTGTGCGGATAACCGCTGCAAAGTGGGCAGCCTCCTTTTTCATTACTATATTGCTGCTATTGGGCAGTGGCAAACCCTCGGCCACTTCATCGCCTGGCATTATGAAACTCATTTTCATGCTTTCGTCTTGCTGGCGGTCCATTACTACGGGGGCAGTCATGGCAATAGATTGCTTTTGCTTGTTCCCGCCAAAAATGTAGCCTGCTAGCTCCCGAAATCCGCTGTTGCTGGCCTTACGCATATCACCTTGGGAAATTACCGAGACCAGCGTCGCTTCTGGATAAAAACGTATTT